>NZ_JBFAOU010000055.1:0-45107 GCF_040675365.1 Catellatospora sp. NPDC049609
GCCGCCTGGTGCGGGCCGCTGGCGCAGGCGCCGCGGCGGGCCACGGTGTTCCGCGACGGCGTGCCGCACGAGCTCACCGGCACGGGCGAGCAGACACCCCTTTCGCATGCCGGGTTGCAGGAAGGTGCAATCGCGCCGTCGACCCTGTTCGGCGCCGAGACCGATGACTAGGTTTCGCGGGAGCATCACCGACGGACCGGGCCGCGATTGGACACACGATGAACCTGACACCACGAGAGAGCGCGGTCGTGGTGCTGCTGGCCAAGGGCTACCCCGACGCCGCCATCGCGGCGCAGCTCGATCTCAGCGTACGCACGATCGCCTACACCCTCTCCTCGCTGATGGAGCGGTACGGCGTCTCCACCCGCTTCCAGCTGGGCCTTCGACTGGGCGCGGAGGCGGGACGGTTCGAGGACCCCGGCGATGACGAACCTCCGCCTGGACCGCAGGATTGACGTGGGCCGGCTGGCCGGCAGCACCGTGGCGGCACGGCGCGCACCGCGGACGACCCCGTCCATCGGCGAAGTTTCACTCTCGTTGACCGCGATTGCCGGAACACGCAATCGGACGGACGGTGCTGTCGAGCCTTGACCCCGCTGTCTACGTTGCTCTTGTCCGGTTCGGGACCGCCCCGCCGGCACGGCCGACACGGGGAGGCCTTCATGCTGCATGCACAGGTCGTGCCCTCACTGATGAAGTGGGGCGTCTCGCCCCAGGCCGACCTCGTCTACCGCACCCTCCTCACCTTCGGCCCCTGGTCGGTGGACAGCATCAGCCGGTCGCTGGACATGCGAGCGCGGCAGGTGCGCAGCGCGCTCGACGAGCTGACCGCGCTGGGAGCGGCCGTGCCCGACCGCGCCCCGGCCGACGGCGGCGGTGACGACCGTGTGTGGTCCGGCCGCGCGCCCGCGCACGTGGTGTCGCTGCTGCGCGACCGGCACCAGCGCACGGCGCAGGCCCGGCACCGGCTGCACCGGCGGCTGTCCCGGACGGCATCGCCGCACCTGCTCACCGACCCGCTGCGCCTTTCCGCCAGCGGCGCCCGCTCGCTCGGCGACCGGACCCAGGCGCAGGGCCGGATCGGCGAGCTCATGGCCGCGGAGCGCCACGAACACCTGGCGATCAACCCCGAGTCGGCGTACGACGCCGCCACGATCAAAGCGGCCGCGCCGCGCAACCGCGGTGTGCTCACGCGCGGCGTCACCGCGCTGAGCCTCGGCGTGCCCGCCTCCGCGGACGACGAATCCGACTGGCACGACGAGGAGATGCTCAGCCACGGCCTGCAGTACCGCGAGCTGCCCGAGGTGCCGGGCAAGCTCATCGTCGTCGACCGGACCACCGCGCTCGTGCGGCAGGACCCCCGCGACCGGTCGCGCGGCATGTGGGAGGTCACCGCGCCCGAGCTGGTCGCCGAGCTCACGGCGCTCTTCTTCTCGTACTGGGACCTGGCGAAGGACCCGGGCCGGCAGTGGACGCCGCCCGCCGGTCTCAGCCCGCGGGAGAGCACGATCGTGGTGCTGCTCGCCAAGGGCCACACCGACGGCGGCATCGCGTCGAAGCTCGACATCAGCGTGCGCACCATCGCCTACACCATGTCCGGCCTCATGGACCGGTACGACGTCACCAACCGGTTCCAGCTCGGCCTGCGCCTGGGCGCCGAAGCGGCGCGACAGGCCGCCGGCGAGCACGTCCGCAACGAATCCGACGGGGAGCAGAATCAGTGAGCAGACTCGCACGCGTACTGGCCGCCGCCGTGACCGCGCTGGCCGTGGCAACGGCGGCGGCGCCGGCACACGCCGGCCAGAACCCGGTGCTCTACAAGTGGCTGTCCTGCCCGGCGGGCACCGGCACCACCGGGCAGCTCGACATCACGAACATCAACCCCGTGCCGGCGAACGGCACATACCTCACCGCCGTCAGCGGCGGCATGGCGCTCTGCCGGAAGGTCACGGCGACGTACAACGTCTTCGCGACCGTCCAGTACACGAGCACGAGTTCGCACGGCAGCCTGCACTCCCTCCCGCTGAACGCCACGACGTACACGTTCAACGGATACCTGGACATCGCCGCGGGGGTGGAGGCCCTGTGCCTTCTCGCCACGGACACCGAGCGCCTGGCCTGCGTGTCCATCGTCTGGACCACGGTGGACGGCGTCGCACGGCCCACGGACGGGGGTCCGCTGCCGGTCGACGCGCCGCTGGTCGACCGGCCCGTGGTGATCAACATGTACGGCGACGACCCCACCGGGCCGGGCTGTCTCGGCTGCGACTGACGCCGAAAGGGAGGGCGGTCCGCCGGACCACCCTCCCTTCACGCTGTGCAGCGGTTCAGCGCACGTACAGCACCGCCGTCTCGTTGATCTTCACGACGCACTTGTACTCCTCGTACTGGCCCTGCAGCACCAGGGCCGACCCGGTGTCGACGCAGGGGCCGAGGCCCTCGTACAGGCCGTACTGCTGCCACACCGTGATGTCGCGGCGGAACACGTGCTCGGCCACGTCCGCTCCGGTCGCCAGGCCGAAGTCGGCGTCCATCCGGTAGTGCACGCCCAGGTAGATGCGGCTGAGCGCGTTCTCCGTCGCGGCCGCCGAGATGGTGTGGAACGTGCGGGTCACCCCGATCGCGTGCGGATCCTCGGTGGTCGCGGTCCAGGTCACCGTGTCCGTGCCGAGGAACGCCTGCATCACCCCCGCCCAGGCGCCGGCGAACGTGGCGTGGCCGGAGACGTACGCCGGGAACGGCGGGCTGAAGTTCACCCCGAACTTGTCCGCCGACAGCGGCTTCCAGTTCGGGTCCGCCACGGTCGCGGCGTTGCCGTCGGTGTCGGCCAGCCGCACCGCGGACTCCGGACGCCACAGGTCCACCCCGGTGCGGTACTTGGCGTCCCACGACGCGATGCCCGCGTCGGCCATCGCGATCGCGACCAGGGCGAACAGCCGCAGCGTCGCGGTGGTGGACAGTCCGCGCAGCTCGGCGATGATCCGGGTGTGCGCGAAGAGCTGGCCCGGCGGCTTGTAGGTGTCGTCCAGGTCGTTCGCCCAGAACCACGCCAGCTGGGTCTGGTCCGCGGTGCGGGTGGTGGAGTTCGCCGCGCCGTAGCTCTTGATCTCGTTGACCTGGGCGGCGTAGCCGGGGCTGGCGAGCAGGCTCGCGTAGTCCGGGAAGCCGAGCGGCAGCTGAGGGCGGAACTGGCTGCCGGAGGTCAGGCTGAACGGCGTTACCCCGCCCCAGTTGGGCGTGGCGGCCGAGCCGGAGCCGGTGTTGCGCCACGCCCCGGGCACGGTGCCCTCGGCGTACGGCGTCGTGTCGGCGGACCCGTCGCTCGCACGCGCCGTCTTCATCGCGGCCGCGGCCTGCTGCCCGATGTAGACGGCCTCCTTCTGGTTGTTGTCGGTGCCCACGCCCTGCTGCGCCGTGGCCAGGTCGGCGTCGAAGTTGAGCGCCGGATAGAGGTTGCGCAGCACGGTCACGGCGGCGTAGTCGATCGCGGTGTTCATCACCGGCGCGCTGGCCCCGGCGTATTTCACGGTGGTCACGTTGACGAGATACTTCTTGCCGAGACACGTGTCGGCGACCGGATTCGCGCTGGTGCCCACGCGGCACTTCGCCGAATTCGCCGCGTCCCACATGGCGGCATGCATCATGGCACCGGCGCGGGCCAGCGGGCCGGGTGCGCCGCCCACCGTGCGGTAGGTGCGCAGCAGCACGTCGTTCCAGTAGAACGTGTGGTCGGCGGGCGGTGCGGCCTGTGCAGCCTGCGCCGGAACGACCGTGGCGCCCACCGCCGCCACCATCATGGTGAGCGCGCCGAACAGCGCACGACTTCGCAGTCGTCTCACTATTTCCTCCCCGTGGACTATTCGTCGACGAACGTGCATTCGTCGTTGTCCGTACGATATGGAGATCCACGGAAATGCATCGACCGCATCGGTAAACATCCGATAACAGTCCGTGTGTTGCGCATGGAAAAGGGGCCTGCCCTCGCGGGCAGGCCCCTTTCTTGCTGCGTCGGCTACCGCGTCAGTTCTTGACGTTGAGCAGCATCACCGGCGCGGGGCCGGTGAGCTCCAGCCACACCGAGATCTTGACGCCGTCGCCGGCCACCTTGACCGAGGCCCACGGGTTCGAGGCCGACCAGTAGCGGTTCGGGTCGGAGTCGTCGAACGTCGCGATGCCCTTGCTCGACGGCACCGTCAGCGGCACGCCGAGCCGGTGGAACGTCACCGCGTCGGTCTTCTGCAGACCGAACGTGGCGTCGAACGGCTGCCGCCGGTTGCCCAGCATGCAGAGGTTGTCCGGGTTGCCGGCGTTGGTCACGCAGGTGCCCGGCCACTTGATCGGCTCCGGCCGCGCGTCGACGGGGAGCACCAGGCCGGTGCCGGCGCGCGAGTTGCCCGCGCTGTCCTTCGCCGAGGTGTTGTTGTCGCCGTACAGGTAGTTCACGTACCAGACCAGCAGGCCGTCCTGGTACGGGAACTTCTCCACCCAGTCCGGCTTCGTGTTGCCGAAGCCGAAGTTGTAGGGGCCGGTCTTGAAGTTCTTGTCGTAACCGGTGTACGTGCGGTACTCCGCCAGGTAGAAGCGCGGGTAGACGGCGGTCGTCGAGCCGTTGATGCGCTCGAAGCCCTTCGCCGTCCACGCGCCCACGCCGGCCTCGACGTCGTCGACGAACCCGTTGGGGCCGTCGGTGACGAGCTTGATGTCGTCGAGGAAGGCGCCCTGGTAGTGCAGGCCACCGTCGGTGGTGTAGTGGAAGCGGAACTTGATCTCCTGGCCTGCCCACGGGGTCAGGTCGTAGGTCAGGTCCACCCACTGGGCGGGGAAGCCGGCGCTGGTGCCACCGGTGCCCGGGTCCTGGACCTTCGTCCAGGTCGCGCCGCCGTCGGTGCTCACCTCACCGTAGAGCCAGTCGTAGCCCTGCTCGATGCGGTACTGCGCCTTGGCCGTCAGCGACGCCGTGGTGGCGCCGGTCAGGTTGACCGTGCGCTCCAGCGAGACGTTGAGGTCGTCGGCACTGCCGGTCCACCACTCCCAGCTGCCGCTGAACGGGGTGTTCCAGTTCTTCGTGACGGTCTGGTCCGGCAGCGGCACGACGACCGCCTGCGGCAGGCCCTCCGGCGTTGCCGCCGAGCCCAGCGACACCAGCTTGGTCTTGCCGTTCTCGACCACGGTGTAGTCGAGCCAGCCCAGGAACAGCTTCTCCCACGGGCCCATGTACGACGGCGAGGTGCCGATGCTGTTGGGGTCCTTGCTCAGCCAGGAGCCACCCGACATCAGCGTCCAGAACGCGGTGCTGTTGTCGCCGCCCTGCGTGTCGTACAGGTCCGGCAGACCGAGGTCGTGACCGTACTCGTGGGTGAACACGCCGAGGCCGCCGTTCTCCGGCTCGGTGGTGTAGTCACCGATCCAGATGCCCGAGTCGCCGATCGGCGCGCCGCCGAGCTTGTTGCCCGCCGGGCCGGTCTTGCCCTCGTCGGTGGAGTTGACGTACCACCGGTGCGACCAGATGGCGTCGGGGCCCTGCGCACCGCCGCCGGCCTCTTCACCCTCACCGGCGTGAATGGCCTGGAAGTGGTCGATGTAACCGTCGGCCTCGTTGAAGTTGCCGTCGGCGTCGAAGTCGTACCGGTCCCAGATGTCGAACTTGGCCAGGTACGCCGCGATCTCGGCCTTCGTCTTGCCGGCGGCCAGCTGCGAGTTGTACCACTCGGTGGCGGTGTCCTCGATGAACGGCCAGTAGGTGTCCCGGTCGTCGAAGGCGTTGGGGTTGTTCTCCTCGTCCTCCGGGTCCCAGTTGTAGCCGTAGCGGGCCTCGTTGTACGGCAGCTGCACCCAGTCCGAGACGTCGCCCTTGACCGAGTACTTGCCGCCCGACTGCTTGTAGTAGAAGTCGGCCATCGACTCGCCCGGGCCGTTGATCATCTTCTCGTAGTGGGCCTTGTTGAAGTCCGAGACCCAGTACGTGGAGTTGTCGTTGGCCCGGTTGGGCTGCGGGATCTGGTTGTAGCGCGGGCCGGGGGTGCCGGCCGTGCCGTCCGGGCCGACCTGGTCGCCGAACTCCACCAGGATGGTGAAGATGGGGTCGACCTTGTCGGCCTTCTTCTTCAGCTCGGCCCAGCGGTTCTTGCCGACCTGCACGACCTCGGAACCGTTGCGCTGGATCGGCTTGGCCTTGCCCGACACGACGTCGGCGATGGCCTGCTTCAGCGTCTCCTGGCGCTTGGTGTTCAGCGGGTTGGGCAGGTTGTCCGGCCGGGTGACGCCCGTCGGGTCCTGCGGGGTGACCGCCCGGTCGGGCGCGCCGCTCGCGGGGGCACCCGTGAGACTGACAGCGACCAGCGCAGCGGTGATCCCGACTGCGCTGCTGATTTTGCGGATTCGCAAAGGGTCCTCCCTCCCTTTGACGGAAACGACCGCGAGCAGCGCACGGCAGGGTGGATCGGGCTGCCCGTGGTCGTCGATTGTGAAAGCAGCCTTGCATAACTGCGCGTCGCTGTCACCACCTTGCGCGGGCAGACATTTTCAGCGTCCACATCAGATGGCGACGGTTGTGCCTTCGCTGCCCGAACAGGGCGGACCGGCCACAAGTGTGATTGTTCGCACATCTAGATCCATCAAAATAGTCCAAATCGTCTCTGACCGGTCGTCCTCCGCATCCCGCTCGTCGGCATGGCGACAGATCGACACCGGGTGACTGTGGTGGTCCTCCAGCACCGCCCGGAGGTCCTGCAGGCGCAGCGGATCCGGGTACGCCGACAGCAGCCGGCGCGCCCGCGCCGACCGGAACAGCGACGAGCCGCCCCAGTCCTTGATGGTGTCGTACACCGGCAGCGGCGCCTCGAAGTGGTTGGCGTGCACCAGCACCCCGTCCACCGGATGCAGCCAGCCCGCCTCGCCCGGCACCAGCTCCAGGTCGATCACCTCGCCACCGGCCGGATGCGCCTGCCCGACCAGCAGGTTGATGGAGGCCGAGCGCGGTGCCCGCATCGCGTTCCGGATCGCCCAGGACAGCGAGTCCGCCTCCAGCACCGAGCGCAGCAGCACGTGGTACGGCACCCCGCCCGGCCGGCCGTCGCGGTCGCAGCCGAGCAGGTTCACGCAGACGCCCACGCCCGCGCTGTTCAGCCCGGCCTTGGCGAGCATCCCCGCCTCGGCCAGCGCCGCCACCCGGTGCCCCCGCTCGTCCTCGGTGACCAGCAGCAGGTTGACGTCGCGGTGGGCCGGGTGCCAGTCCCAGTTCTGCGCGAGCAGGGTGCGGCCGCCCGCGCTGCGCGGCGCGACCACGCCCAGGCTGGTGCACTCGCCCTGCTCTCCCCCGGCGCCGGACCCGCCCGGCGAGCCGCAGGCCGGGTCGCCGTAGAGCAGCTCGGAGCGGGCGTTGATCGCGTAGATCAGCGACGGGGCGACACCGGCGCCGCGCGCGACGCCGTCGAGCATCGCGGCCAGCCGGGGGAAGTGGCCCCGGGTCGTCTCACCGAACGCCGCACCGCGCGCGGCGACCGCCGCCCGGTCGAGGCCGGCCGTGCGGGCGAAGCGGCCCAGGTACGCCACGACGTTCTCCTTGATCGGGCCGGCCGCCGACTCGCCGTATGCCAGGCCCATCTGCTCGGGGGTGCCGCGGACGTCGACCACGGTCAGGGGGGTGTCCATGGACGGCCACTCTGCCGCAACCCGCGGCGGGCACGCCACCACTAATGCCCGGTTCGCGGCGAACCTCCGGACTTCCCGCCGTGCCGGACCGTAGGATCCGGGATCATGGGAGAGAGCCGGACTCGACCGCAGTCCAGCCCGCGGATGAAGCGGATGAGGCGCCGGCGCGCCCAGGCCGCGCGGGGTGCGGCGGCCGAGGTCGTGCGGTTCCTGCGCACCGAGCAGATCGGCGGCCTGGTGCTGCTCGGCGCGACCGCGCTGGCCCTCATCATCGCCAACTCGCCACTGGCCGGGGCCTACCAGCGGCTGAGCGCGTACACCTTCGGACCCGAGTCGCTGCACCTGAATCTGTCCGTAGCGCAGTGGGCACAGGACGGCCTGCTCACCGTCTTCTTCGTGGTCGCCGGCCTGGAGCTCAAGCGCGAGCTGGTGGTGGGGGAGCTGCGCGACCTGCGGCAGGCCGCGCTGCCCATCGCGGGGGCGATCGGCGGCATGGTCGTGCCCGCGCTGCTGTGCTTCCTCATCGCGTACGGCGCACCCGGCGGCACGGACGCGTGGGCGGTGCCGGTCGCCACGGACATCGCCTTCGCGCTCGCCGTGCTCGCCATCTGCGCGCGTGACCTGCCGTCGAGCCTGCGCGTCTTCCTGCTCTCCCTGGCCATCGTCGACGACCTCGGCGCGATCGTGCTCATCGCGGTCGCCTTCACCGCGCACGTCGCGCTGCTGCCCCTGCTCGGCGCCGCCGCCGCGCTCGTCGGGTACGGCCTGCTGCAGCAGTTCCGTTTCCGCGGCTGGTGGCTCTACGGGCCGCTGGCACTGCTCGCCTGGGCGCTGGTGCACGCCTCGGGCGTCCACGCCACCATCGCCGGCGTCGCGATCGGGCTGCTCACCCGGGTCAAACACGACGCCGGCGAGCACGAGTCGCCGGCCGAGGAGCTGGAGCACCGGCTGCAACCGATCTCGGCCGGCATCTGCGTACCCCTCTTCGCCTTCTTCGCCGCGGGCATCACCGTCAGCGCGGGGGCGCTCGGTGCGATCTTCACCGACCGGGCCTCGCTCGGCGTGCTGGTCGGCCTCGTCGTCGGCAAGACCGTCGGCGTGCTGGCGGGCGCCGTGATCGCGGTGCGGTCGGGCGCCGCCGCCCTGCCCGAGGCGCTGAACTGGCGCGACCTGACCGCGGTGGCGGTGGTGACCGGCTGCGGATTCACCGTCAGCCTGCTGATCGCCGAGCTCGCCTTCGCCCCGGGCGACCAGCAGTCCCGGATCAAGGGCGCGGTCCTGCTCGCCTCCTTGATCGCATCGCTGCTGGCCGCGGCCCTCCTGCGCAGACAGGTCCGCGCGCGTACCCGCTAACCTGCTTGCATGAGCGAGCTGGTCGACGAGTCCTGCGTGATGACCGAGGGGCCGTGGACGCACCGGTTCGTCAGCGCCAACGGCAGCCGGTTCCACGTCGTGGAGCAGGGCACCGGGCCGCTCGTCGTGCTCCTGCACGGCTTCCCCGAGTTCTGGTGGGCGTGGCACCACCAGCTGCCGCTGCTCGCCGACGCGGGGCTGCGCGCGGTCGCGGTGGACCTGCGCGGCTACGGCGCTTCGGACAAGCCCCCGCGGGGGTATGACGGCTTCACACTCGCCGGCGACGTGGTGGGCCTGATCCGGGCGCTCGGCGAGCGCCACGCCACCGTCGTCGGCGCGGGCGCCGGGGGCCTGGTCGCCTGGTCCGCGGCGGCGCTGCACCCGCGGCTGGTGAGCCGGCTGGTGGTGCTCGGCGCCGCGCATCCGCTGCGGCTGCGCTCCGCCCTGGTCGCCAACATGGCGCAGCGCCGAGCCGGCAGCACGCTGCTGCGCTTCCAGCTGCCCCGGTTCGAGCACACCCTCACCCGGGACGACGCGGCCATGGTGGGCGGGCTGATGCGCGCCTGGACGTCGCCGTCGTTCCGGCAGACCGCCGAGTACGCCGCGTACGAGGAGCGCTGCCGGGAGGCGATGCGCATCCCGCAGGCGGCGTTCTGCGCGCTGGAGGCCTACCGGTGGGCGTTCCGCTCGACGCTGCGCCTGCACGGATACCGCTTCCTGCGCGCGGTCAAACAGCCGATCATCTCGCCGACGCTGCAGCTGCAGGGTGCCCTGGACACGATCACCATGCCCGCGACCGCGCAGGGCTCCGGCCGCTACGTGCTGGCCGACTACGAGTGGCGCCTGCTCGACGACGTGGGCCACTTCCCGCATCTCGAGCGGCCCGACCTGGTGGCCGGCGAGATCATCCGCTGGACGAAGTGAGCGTCAGAGGCGCTGCTCGCGCAGCTCGCTGACCTCCTGCTTGGGAGCCCAACCCTGGTAGACGCCGTAGTCGAACTCCTCCAGGCCGAGCTCCGCGGCGACCGGGGCCTTGCCGCCGGTGTACTCCAGCCGCAGCCATGACTGGTGCTCGGCCAGCACGATGAACGGCTGCCCGCGCCACACGCAGGTGCTGCGCACGTACGCCAGGTTGTCGACCTCGGCGGCGGGCACCACCCGCACGTGCCGGCCGGGACGGACCTCCTCGAAGCCGTCGGCCGGCTCGGGGCGGTAGAGCCGGACGCTGTCGCCGTCCGGGCTGGCCTCGTACTCGCGCCCCTGGTAGCGGGCCACGTATCCGTCGCGCATCACTCGCCTCCGTCGGTGCGCAGCCACCGCGGCCCGTCGGCGTCGAGCACCGCGACCATCTCCTCCTTGCCCTCCGCGTCGACGCGCAGCAGCCGCGCGCCGTGCGGCAGCCGGGCGCTGTCCACCTTGAACTCGGCGATGATCTCGGTGCTGTCGCCCGGCGCGAAGCCGTTGCCGCGGAACGGCGGGCGCTCGATGACCCAGCCCTCCATGGCCCGCATGGCCGCCTCGTGCTGCCCGCCGTACGGGATCCGGTAGAGGCTCGGCCGGTACGCCGGCCAGCGCAGCACGTAGATGACCTCGTCGTCGGGGCCGAACGGCGTGCCCTGCCAGGTCAGCCCGAGCGCGCCGCGCAGCGCCTGCGGGCCGCGCAGGTGCCCGACCTCGCGGGCGCGGTGCACGAACCCGGAGACCCGGTCGTAGCCCCGCTCCAGGTAGTAGCCGATCTGGCTGGGCGCGATCACCTTCTGCATCTCGGTGACCTCGGGATCCCGGCGGACCGGCGGCGGCGCGCTGCCGGCCGTCGGTGCGGCCGGCGCTTGCTCCTCGGCGTCCCCGCTCAGGCCCATCTCCGCGGCCCACCGGGCCAGCTCGACCAGCTGGTCGCCGGGCAGCGTCGCGCCGACCGCGGTGCCCGGGTTGACCGCGAACGACCACGCCGGGTCGGGCCAGGCCGCGATGAGCGTGATGAACCGGACCGGCACGGCGTCCACCGGCTCGGGCATGCACTGGGTCGAGGTGTAGCAGACGACGTGCGGCTCACCGTCGATGTCGTGCGGCTGCCAGGCGAATCCGGGCTCGCCGGGCCGGGGGCCGTCCGCGCCGCCGGGCAGCAGGACGGTGGCCAGCAGCAGCGTGGACAGGAACGCGTCGGTGTTGCCCGCGTCGGCCGCTTCGAGCAGCTGCTCCTCGACGGAGTTCGCGGGCGTGAAGTCGTCGGCGGGGCTGCTCGGGCGCCCGTGCCGCGGCCCGCCCTCGCGCGCCGGGGGCACCGGCGCGGGTGGCGACACGGGCAGCGCGGCGGGCCCGACAGCCGATACGGGCGGCTCGGCGGGCCGGGTTGCCGACAGGGGCGGTGCGGCAGGATACGGCTCCGCCACGGCGGCGGGCTCGGCCGCGGAGACCTGCGGCGGCACGGCCGGTGCGGCAGCCGCTGGTGGCGGGGCGGGCGGAGGCGGCGCGGCGGCCGCCGGCACCGCGGCAGGCGGCGCGGCGGGCGGGGGCGGCGTGCGCGGCACGGACAGCGCGGCGGGGTAGGCCGGCTCGGCGGAGAACGCCGGGTCGGCGGGGAAGAAACGTTCGCCGTAGGTCTGCGGGGGCAGGGCGGGCGGCGGCGCGGCCGGCTGCGGCACGTGCACGGCCGGCGCCGGCGGTTCGAGCTCGAGCGGGACGTGCACCCGCGGCGGGGCGATCGCGGGCCGCTCCTCCTCCACGTCGATCACCTCGGCGTCCAGGATCACCTGGTCGTCGGGGTGCCCGCCGTAGCCGGGCGGCGGCCCGTAACCGGGCGGCGGGGCGTGATGGCCGGACGCCGGGCCGTAACCGGGAGGCTGGCCGTAGCCGGTGGGCTGGCCATAGCCGGGAGACTGGCCGTAACCGGGCGGCGGGCCGGGCGGGACCGCCGGGGGAGGTGCGACCCGGGCCGCCTTGGCGCGCTCCAGCGCCTCCAGGCGCTCCAGCCGGCCCCGCGCGCCCGCGGGCGCGTTCGGGATGCGCACGTCGCCGCGCACCATCTGGGTGACGAACCACGCCGGCAGGTATCCCTCGATCGGCAGACCCGGGTTCACCGCCAGCCACCACTCGTGGTTGGGCCACGCGGAGGCGAGGTCCTGGAACAGGATGCGGCGCGTCGGCCCGGCGTGCTCGGCCAGGCAGGCCCGCAGCGCCGCCGACGAGGTGAAGGAGAGCACGTGGGTGCGGTTCTCGGCGGTCCAGGTGCCCCAGCCGGCCGGGCCGTGACCGGCGTCACCGGACACCGGCAGCAGCAGCTCCGAGCGGCCGAGGATGCGGAAGTAGAGCTCCTGGTCCCCCACGCGCAGTGCGTCGCGCAGCGCGATCTCGGTGTCGTTGGCCGGCTGCCAACCCATCACGCGCTCACCTCCTGCTGCCGGGAGAGTACTGAGACAACTTACCTTGCGCCCCGTATGCGTGTCGCAACCAGCAGTCTAGGTCGGCGCGGTCCGATAGCATCTGCGCCGGGGATCGGCCACGCGGGTGACCACCCGCCCGCGCGACGCCGGGCCGCCCCGCCATAAAGCCTGGGGAGGCGACATGCACCGCACCCGCACGCCGGCCGCCATGGCCGTGCTCACGGTCGTGCTCACCTTCGGTGCCGTCGGAATATCGACAACTCCCGCTGCCGCCGCGCCCTGCTCCGGCAGTGGGCCGAGCGCCGGTGAGCCCATCTACGCCGAGCCGTGGGCGCAGAAGCGCTTCAACCTGTCCGCGCTCCCCCCGGGCATCGATGGCTCCGGGATCGTGGTCGCGGTGCTCGACTCGGGCTCCGACGCACGGAACCCGCAGCTGCGCGGCGCGGTCGAGCCGGGCCGCGACCTGCTGCCCGACGGCGGCACCGACGGCACGCAGGACTGCGTCGGCCACGGCACCGGGGTCGCCAGCGTCATCGCCGCCCGCCAGGTCGAGGGCGTCGCGTTCCGGGGCATCGCACCGGGTGCCAAGATCCTGCCGCTGCGGGTGAGCGAGCGGATCGGCGGCCAGAACAACGGGCGCCAGGCCGGAGTGGCGGGCATGGCCGCGGCGGTCCGCTTCGCGATCGACAAGAAGGTCGACGTCATCAACCTGTCGCTGACCTACAACGAGCGGCAGGACGTGCTGGAGGACTTCCGCCAGGCGATCCGGGAGGCCATCGCCGCCGACATCGTCGTGGTCGCCGCGGTGGGCAACGACAAGCAGCGCAACAACCCCACGCCGTACCCGGCCTCGTGGGAGGGCGTGCTCGGGGTGGGCGCCGTCGACGAGACCGGGCAGCGGCTGCAGGCGTCCCAGACGGGCCCCTACGTGGATCTCACCGCGCCCGGCGACCAGGTGACGGTGGCGCGTGCCTTCCGGGGCCACGGCAAGGAGAGCGGCACCAGCTTCGCCGCCCCGATGGTGGCGGGCACGGTGGCGCTGGTCCGGCAGGCGTACCCGAAGCTCACCGAGGAGCAGGTGCGACGGCGGCTGATGGCCACCGCCGACCCGGCGCCCGGCGGGCGGCGCAGCGACGACTACGGCGTGGGCATCCTCAACCCGGTGCGGGCCGTGAACGAGATCCTGGACGGCCAGCCGCGGGCCTCGGTGGCACCGCTGGCGCCGCCGGCCGTCGACCCGGCGGCGGTCGCCGCGGCCGCCCGTGCCGAGCAGGCGCACGCCCGCTCGCTGTGGCTGGCCGCGCTCGGGCTGGTGCTCGCCGGCTTCGTGCTGGCCCTGGCGGTGGCGCTGCCGAACGGCATCCGCCGCCGCTGGCGCCCCGCGGGCAGCTGACGGCCGGCAACCGCCCTGCCGCAGACAGCAGGAAGGGCGCCCACCGGTCCCCCGCCGGGCGCCCCGTCAGCTGCGCAAGCTCAGTGGAACAGCTTGGTGTTGCGGTCCTCGGCGTCCTGGAACTGCACGGCCGCCTCGTCGACGGCACCCTTGATGTCGCGCAGCATCGCGGACAGCTCGTCCGCCGCCTTGCGCCACTTGGCCTGCCGCTCGTTGTACGCCGCCTGAGCGCCGCCTTCCCACGTGGCCACCATCGGCCGCGCGTCGTCCTCCAACTGGCTCAGCGTGGTCTCCAGCTGGCCGATGGCCTTCTGGATGTGCTCGCTGGCGCCGTGGAGCGACTGGAAATTGACGACAAGCCGATCGCCGTTGCTCATAGGTCCTCCCCCTTCCGGTCTACGGTGCTCACAGGTTGAGCGAGATGCCACCGGTGTTGCGGCTGGAAACTCGGCTCGCCTGGTCCTCGTCGGCCCGGGTGTACTCCTGGCCGGCGGTGCGGATGGCGCTCGCCGTCTCGGCGAGAGCGTTGTGCAGGGTCTTCTGGTCCTCCGACCAGGCGATCTTGACCTGCTCGAAGGACGTGCCCGCACGGCCCACCCAGCTGGTCTGGAGCACCTCGAGCTCACTCAGCAGACGGCTGAGCATGCTCTGGAGATCGTCGTTGGCCCCGTCGAACTTGGCCGCGGTCGCCGCCATGACTGCGGCTTCGGATGCGGTACTCGACATTGTCGATCGTCACCCCATTCCCTTTGTGCGTTTGCGCGCCCACCGTCCTATGCGGAACTTAAGTGGCGGTGCGCCTGTCTCGGTGACGGTATCGTCCTGCGCCAACTCATGCCAGCCCGAGGCCCCCACCTGTGGATAACCGGCACATGAAGGCTCAGCCCAGAGCGAGTTGCGCCGATGCCGCCTGAGGGTCCAGCCCCGGGCCCGCGGGCAGCAGGTCCACCAGCGCCGACGGCAGCCGCAGCGGCACCGGGTTGGCGTAACCGAGCATCGGCAGCACGTCGGGCCGGGCCGCGTCGTAGCGCACGCCCTGGTCGGTGACCAGGCTCAGCGTCGTGCCGGAGGCCACGATCGCGCCGCGGCCGGACGGCACCAGCACGTAGTCGGCGTACGAGCCGCCCTCGGCGCTGCGCGCGACGGTCTGGATGCGGGTCGACAGGTCGAGCACCACCTCGGCGCGCACCTCGACGCCGCCCGCGTCGTCGCGGATCACCGTGCAGAGCGCGCCCGGACCGTACGAAGCGATGGTCGGCATCGTCGCGGGCGGCTGGCGCGGGTCGTCGCGGTCGGGCACGAGGCTGTCCGGCGAGCTGTCGAACTCGGCGAGCCGGGTCTGGTCGATCTCGATCTCGCGGCCCACGCGGTACTTCCCGAGCGCCAGCGCCGCCTGCACCTGGGTGACCATCGCCAGGCCCTCGGGGCGCACGATGGCGTACTGGTGCGTCTTGCCGTCCAGGCCCTTGATCTTGATGACCTGGCCGTTCTTCAGGTTCCTGACCGACGACGGCTCGCCGGGGGCGGTCACCCGCGGCGCGTCCAGCGGCTGACCCTTGGGCGTGCCGTTGATGAACGCGACCGGCACGCTCACCGGCTGCGCGCCGCCCGACAGCGCGGCGAGCTCGTCCGCCTCGACCTCGTACACCCGCGCGTGCCAGAGCAGGAAGTGCCGGTCCGCGGCCTTGACGAACAGGGCGTCGTCGCCGCCCATCACCCGTCCCTTGTCCGTGATCGAGGGGTCGCCCACCACCAGCACCGACGAGGGCCTGCTGTCACCGGCCGCCGCGCACACCGACCACGGCATGCCGAGCAGCGAGCCCGGGTCGGGCAGCGAGTCAGGCAGGTCGACCACGCCCACGGTCAGCCCGCGCGGCACGCCCGCGAGCGACTTGCGGGCCACGGTGACGACCTTCGGCGCGGCCGTGCCGGAGGCCAGCATGGCGGAGGTGAGGTTCAGCGCCGGGTGCAGCCTGCCCTCGCGGTACACGAAGTGCGCGCCCGACTTCTCCTCGATGATGACGGTGCCCTCGGCCTTCCAGCCCGTGTCGCCCCGGCCGCTGAAGACGCCGTACACCCCGAAGCCGGCCGCGATCACCACGGCGAGCAGCACGCTGGCGAGCGTCGCGCCGGCGGCCCGGCGGAACGGCGCCTGCGCCGGATCGGTGTCGCGCATCACCAGCGCCGAGACGACGCGCTGCACCGTGAACTGGTACGAGTGCAGTTGGTCCTGTCTCGACGGCATGGTCCCTCCCCACGGATCAGCCTGCGGCTCTAACATGAGCCGGGCGGCGTGCGGGCACGACGCGCCTAGGGGAGGTTATCGCGATGGCGGTCGACACGGTTACCGGGCCGACGACGGGGGCAGCGGTCGAGGACACGTCGCCGGCGGCGTCGCTGCCGCGGCCCGCGCGCAGATTCCTGGGCCTGGGCAGCGGGCAGATCGTGACGGTGCAGCTGGCCCTGGTGCTGCTGGTGGTCGCCGCGCAGGCGGGCGTCGCGGTGCTCGGCGTCGCCATGCCGGTGGCCGCGGCGCTCGTGGTGCTGGCCTGGGGCCGCTGGCGCGGCCGCTGGCTGTCCGAGTGGCTCGCCGTCTATCTGCGCTACCGCACCCGCCGGCACCGCATCGAGCCCGCCGACGGCGCGGTCGAGCTGATGGCGCTCGCCGCGCCGGGCGGGCGACTGTCCACAGTCGACGTCGAGGGCATCGCCTGCGCCGTGATCGTGGACGCCGAGGGCATGTGCGCGCTGCTGGAGCTGGGCGACCAGGCGGTGATGCCGGCCCGCGGCTGGCACCCGCTGCCGTCCCCGGCGACGCTGCTGCCCGCGCCCGGCGCGGACACCCCGCCGGTGCGCCTGCAACTGCTGCTGCACGCCAACGCCGCCAACGGCTCCTCGCCCGCCACCTCGTCGTACCGCCAGCTCACCGGCGGGCGGCTGCTGGCCAACGAGCGGGCGGTGCTGAGCGTGCGGGTGCACCGGGCCGAGGGCTGGAGCGAGGCCGACCTGGAGCGGGCGCTGACCGGCGCGGTGCGCAAGGTGCGGGCCAAGCTCGGCGACGTGCCGCACCGCCCGCTGGGCGACGTCGCGGCGCTGCGCGCGCTGGCCGAGGCGGCCGGGCACGACGGCACGTCCCCGGCGCAGGAGGGCTGGTCCGCGCTGCACGTCGGCGGCCTCTACTCGACCGCGTACGCCGTGGAGCGCTGGCCGATGCCGCACCCCGACCCGGCGCACGCGCTGCTGCCGCGCCTGCTGCGGCTGCCCGCCACCACGGTGTCGGTGGCGCTCACGGCCGGTCCCTGGACCGACGGCGGCTCGCAGCTGCGCGCCGACCTGACGGTGCGGCTCACCGCCCCCGACCACACCTCGCTGGCGAACGCGGGCGCCGCCCTGCGCCAGGTGCTCGCCACCGAGCACGCGCACGCCCGCCGCCTCGACGGGCAGCAGTTCGACGGCCTGCTCGCCACGCTCCCGCTGGCCGGGCCCGCCCCGGCCGAGGTCGGCGTGGGCGGGCGGCCCGGCGCCTCGCGGCGGCTGGGCGCGGTCGCCGCGCTCGGCGCGCCGTACGGCGGCAGCGGGCTCATGATCGGCGTCAACCGGCACAGCGAGCCGGTGTCGTTCCGGCTGTTCCGCCCGGAGGCCACCCGCGCGGTGCTCATCGGCGGCGTGGCGATGGCTCAGATCGTCGCCGTGCGCGCGATGGCGGTCGGCGCATACGTTCTGGTGCAGACGACCCGTCCGTGGCTCTGGGAGGCGTTCAGCCGGGGCCTGGGCGCGGGCGCGCCGCTGCTGGTGATGGCGCCCGGTCCGGTCACCGTGCCGCCGGGCTCGCCGCTGCGCCCGCTGCTCAGCATCGTCGACGCCGGTCCGGTCGCGGCCGACCGCACGCCGGGCTCGCCCTGGCACAGCACGCTGGTGGTGCGCGACGACCTGTCCCCGGTGGACGTGGACGTGCTCGGCCGGGCCGACATCGCGCTGCTGCAGCCGCTGCAGCCGGCCGAGGCCGCGGTCGCGGTGTCGGTGCTCGGCCTCAGCCGGGACCAGGAGGCGTGGCTGTCGCGCGCCCAGCCGGGCATGATCGGCGTGGTGCACCGCAGGTCCGTGCGCTGGGCGGCCATCTCGCAGACGGCGTACGAGCAGCAGCTGATCGGAGCCACCACGCACGGCCTGGGCTGAGCCGCCCCAGGGCGGGGGTGCGCACCGGGGCGAATCATGGCACGATGCCGCACCATGGGCATCCTCCTCCGTCTGGCCGCCAGCGCCGCCGCCGTCTGGGTGGCGACGTTGCTGGTGCCGGGCATCCGTGTGACGGCCGAGACGACGCTCGGCACCATCGGCACCTTCGTGGCCGTCGCGGTCATCTTCGGTCTCTGCAACGCGTTCATCCGCCCGATCGTCAAGATGGTCGGCTGCGGCCTGTACGTCTTCACGCTCGGCCTCATCGCGCTCGTGGTCAACGGCGCGCTGTTCATGCTGACCAGCTTCATCGCCGAGCAGCTCGACGTGCCGTTCCACGTCGACAACTTCTGGCCCGCCGCGATCCTCGGCGCGCTGGTGGTCGGCCTCACCAGCTGGGCGCTGAACTGGTTCATCGACGACTGAGCGAGTTCGCTCACAGGTAAGAACCCGAGGCGAAGCTGACCCTTACCATGTGGAGGTGAGTCAGCTTCGCCTCGGCTATCTGTACGGGCTCGGCGCCTACGTCATGTGGGGCTTCTTCCCGGCGTACTTCAAGCTGCTCAAGCCGTCCGGCCCGGTCGAGGTGCTGGCCCACCGGATCGTCTGGTCCGCGCTGTTCATGGTGGTCGCGCTGACCGCGATCCGCCGCTGGCGGAAGATCGTCGAGCTGGTCCGCAAGCCCGCCACCCTCGGCGGCATCACCGCGGCCGCGATCTTCATCGGCATCAACTGGGGCACCTACATCTACGCGGTGAACATCGACCGCGTGGTGGAGACCTCGCTCGGCTACTTCATCAACCCGCTCGTCGTGATCGTGCTGGGCGTGCTGGTGCTGCACGAGCGGCTGCGCCCCATGCAGTGGGCCGCGGTGGGCGTGGGCACCGTCGCCGTGCTGGTGCTCGCCGTCGACTACGGCCACCCGCCGTGGGTCGCCCTCATCCTGGCCTTCACCTTCGCGATGTACGGCCTGGTCAAGAAGCGTCTCGCGCTGCCGCCCTCGGACGGCCTGTTCCTGGAGTCGGCCGTGCTCACCCTGCCCGCGCTCGCGGTGCTGGGCTGGCTCGCCACCTCCGGTGACCTCACCTTCGGCCACGTCAGCACCGCGCACACCCTGCTGCTGGCCGTCGCGGGCGTGCTCACCGCCGTGCCGCTGCTGATGTTCGCCGGTGCCGCCAACCGCATCCCGCTGGTCAGCATCGGCATGCTGCAGTACGTCGCGCCGACGCTGCAGCTCGCGCTGGGCGTGTTCGCCTTCCACGAGCCGATGCCGCCGGTGCGCCTGTTCGGCTTCGGCCTGGTCTGGCTGGCGCTGGCCGTCTTCACCTGGGACGGCCTGCGCACCGCCCGCCGCACCCGCCTCGCCCTCCGCACGCGGGAAGCGCCCGCCCTGGTCTGACCGGCCGTCACGACCGGTGCATCCGCGGTCGGCCTCCGCGCGGCCGGATCGGCTGTCGGCCCGATTGGCCCGCGCACGGCCGGGCGCGGGCGTGAGCGCGGGCGATGGACTTGCCGGTTCAGGCGACAACTTCTGGGTTGTCGCGACAACCCAGAAGTTGTCGCGCCCAGCAGAACCTGATCCCGTCCGCCACCCGCCCGGGTGCCGGGCAGGCCAGGCGATCCGGGGCACCACCGGCTGCCCGGCGGTGTTCATGAGGCGTTCATCGGTGGGCAGAGTCCGGCTCACCCTCGCTCCTTACGTTCCGGTCGACGGCACGAACTGTCGACCTCACGTATGGAGGCAACTCCCATGAACGAATCCCGCCGCCGGCTCCCCCTGCTCGGCGGGGACGGCCACAGCGGAGGCAGCAGGTCGGCCATGACCTGCCTGTACCGCTGCGGCAACGCGTGCGACCACCCGGCCCCGAACACGTCGGGCAACGAGTACTTCGGTGACGTCGTGCGGGCCGAGGTGTCCCGGCGCGGCGTGCTGCGGGCCGGGTCGGCCGGCGCCCTGGCGCTCGGCTTCGCCGGTGCCGCCGCCGGTGCCGCCGCACCCGCCTTCGCCGAGAGCCTGAGTGCCGGTGCCGGCGCGGGTGAGGCCGAGGGTTTCTCCACCACGTCGCTCACCCGGACCGGGCGGCCGATCGCGCTCACCTTCTCGCCGATCCCGCCGAACACGCTGGACAACCTCGTGGTGCCCAACGGGTACGACCACAACGTGATCATCCGGTGGGGCGACGAGGTGGTGCCCGGCGCAGCCGACTTCGACCCCGCGCACCAGACCGGCGCCACCCAGTCCAAGCAGTTCGGGTACAACAACGACTTCGTCGCGGTGCTGCCGCTGGGGCGGGGCGGCGACCGCGCCCTGCTGGTCTGCAACCACGAGTACACCAACGAGGAGCTGATGTTCCCGGGCTTCACCGGCCTGGACGCGCTCACCCCGGACCAGGTCAGGGCCACCATCGCCGCGCACGGCATGTCGGTCGTCGAGCTGGAGCGCGTCGGGCGCACCGGGCAGTGGACGGTCGTCTCGCGCGGCCGGCGGGCGTACAACCGGCGCATCACCGGCCTGGCCACGGTGTTCGCGATGACCGGCCCGGCGGCGGGCTCGGCGCTGCTGAGGACCGCGGCCGACCCGACCGGCCGGAAGGTGATCGGCACCTTCAACAACTGCGCGGGCGGCGTCACCCCGTGGGGCACCGTGCTGTCGGGCGAGGAGAACTGGAACCAGTACTTCGTCGGCGGCGACGGCGCGCCGGAGGAGCACAAGGCCTCCCTGGCCCGCTACGGCGTGTCCACCTCGGCCCGCTACCCGAGCGGCTCGCGCAAGTGGGACCGGGTCGACGCCCGGTTCGACCTGACCGCGCACCCCAACGAGATCAACCGCCACGGCTGGATCGTGGAGGTCGACCCGTTCGACCCGGACTCGACCCCGCGCAAGCACACCGCGCTGGGCCGGTTCAAGCATGAGGGCGCGAACGTCATCGTCGCCGACAACGGCCACGTGGTGGCGTACATGGGCGACGACGAGCGGCACGACTACCTGTACAAGTTCGTCTCGCGGGACAGGATCGCGCGCGGCGACTCGTGGTGGGCCCGCAAGCAGAACCTGACCCTGCTGGAGTCCGGTGACCTCTACGTGGCGAAGCTGGGCTACACCAGCGCCGCCGAGATCGACGGCACCGGCAGGCTGCCCGCCGACGGCGCGTTCAACGGCACCGGTGTGTGGATCCCGCTGGTCAAGGACAACGTCTCGCGCGTGCCCGGCTGGACCGTGGAGCAGGTCCTGGTGCACACCCGGCTCGCGGCGGACCTGGTCGCACCGACCAAGATGGACCGTCCCGAGGACGTGGAGCCGAACCCGGTCACCGGGAAGATCTACGCCGCGCTGACCAACAACACCGCCCGCGGCACCACCGGCGGCCGCAACGCCCCGGCCGACGAGGCGAACCCGCGCAACGCCAACAAGCACGGCCACATCTTCGAGATCACCGAGGACGGCGGCGACCACACGGCCACCACCTTCACCTGGGCGGTCCCGATCGTCTGCGGCGACCCGGCGGACCCGTCGACCTATTTCATGGGGTACGACAAGAGCAAGGTCTCGCCGATCTCCTGCCCCGACAACCTCGCCTTCGACGCCGCCGGCAACCTGTGGATCTCCACCGACGGCAACGCGCTGGGCACCAACGACGGCCTGTTCGCGACCGCGCTCACGGGCCCGGAGGCCGGGCACCTCAAGCAGTTCCTGACCGTGCCCCGCGGCGCCGAGGCGTGCGGCCCGTTCATCAGCGTGGACAACCGCACCGTCTTCGTCGCCCCGCAGCACCCCGGCGAGATCAGCGGCGCCTCCATGGACAAACCCGCCAGCACCTGGCCCGACGGCGACTACGCCAAGCCCGGCATCGTCGGCGTCTGGCGCCTCGACGGCCGCCCGATCGGCTCCTGAACGCTCGCCCGAGGCCCCGCCCGGCCCCTGGGCGGGGCCTCGGCGTGCGCGGAGGGTCAGGCCGCGGCGGCGGTCGTGGTGGAGGTGACCGGCATGGTGAGGGCGGTCTTGAGGGAGCGGGCGGTGGCGTGCAGCCGCTCGCGGATGGCGGGCGCCTGCTTCACCAGGTCGACCGCGGGCAGCGCGCAGGCCACCACGAAACGCTGGCTCAGCTCGCCGGCGGTCTGCACGGACACCGACACGCAGGCCACCCCGGGCCGGAACTGCCCGATCTCCACCTGCATGCCGCGGCGCATCCCGGCCGCCAGATCCGCGTCGAGCGCGGCCGGGGAGCGCAGCGTGGCCTGGGTGAAGGCCCGCATGCCGTGCTCCTTCAGATACCGCTCGCGCTGCATGGGGTCGAGGGTGGCCAGCAGGCTCTTGCCCAGGGCGGTGGCGTGCGCGCCCTCGTCGAATCCGGGCACGAGGTCCTCGACGTGCGGCGACCGGGAACCCTCCGCCACCGCGGTGATCGCGATCCGGCCGTCGACGAAGCTGCCGAGGTAGTGGCTGTAGCCGATGTCGGCGCTCGCCTGCCGCAGCACCGCGCCGACCTCGGCCGGTCCACGCATCGCGCTGACCAGCTCGCGGAAGCGGTCGGCCACCGCCAGGCCCAGGGTGTACGCCCCGTCGGCGCGGCGCATCACGTAGCCCTGGTGGGCCAGCGTGCGCAGCATGCGGTACGCCGCGGCGATGGTGATGTCACACCGCCGCGCGATCTGCTTGGGGGACAGCCCGCCGGGGGACTCGCCCACCACCTCGAGCACCCGCAGCGCCCGCGCGACGCTGCTGACCATGTCCGATGGCGGAACCGCTGAATCTCGCACCGTCACCTCCATGCAGTCGCACCTACGATATGCAAATGCACGCCTGAGGTGAAGGCCCGCCAGCCAAAGAAATCCCTCGATCCAATGGGGACGGTCCGCGCACGTCGCGCCCCTTCTGGCACAACTCTTACGGAGTCGGCACAAAACACTCACCCCGATGGCGCGACTGCCGGCGGTCGCGCCACGGGGCGGGCGGGGTCAGGCGGGCCGGTGGGTCAGGCGATGCGGTCCGCGAGGACGTCGCACAGCGACTCGAGGGCGTCGCGGGCCGGGATGTGGGGCAGCCCGTGCAGCTGCGCCCGGGCCTGGTCCGCGTAGCCGCGCACGGTCTGCCGGGCCCGCTTGAGCGCGACGCTGTCGCGCAGCAGCTCCAGCGCCTCGGCGTGCAGCGCGTCGTCGGTGACCGGCCCGTCGGACAGGATCTGCCGCAGCCGCACCGCCGCCGGGTCGCTGTCCTGCGAGGCCAGCGCGTAGAGCACGGGCAGCGTCGGCACGCCCTCGCGCAGGTCGGTGCCCGGCGTCTTGCCCGACTCGGAGCTGTCGCTGGAGATGTCCAGCAGGTCGTCGGAGAGCTGGAAGGCCAGACCCAGGGTCTTCGCGTACGCGGTGAGCGCCTCGGTGGTCGCGGCGGGCGCGCCGGAGAACATGCCGCCGAACGTGGCGCAGGTGGCGAACAGCGAGCCGGTCTTGCCGGCCAGCACCTCGAGGTGGTGCTCGACCGGGTCCGCGTCACGCGGGCCGACGGTCTCGGCGATCTGGCCGTGCACGAGCTGCGCGAAGGTCTGTGCCTGGATGCGTACGGCGTCCGGTCCGAGACCCGCGGCCAGCTCGGCGGCGCGGGAGAAGAGGAAGTCGCCGACGAGGATGGCCAGCGAGTTGCCCCAGCGCGCGTTGGCGCTGGGCGTGCCGCGCCGGACGTGCGCCTCGTCCATCACGTCGTCGTGGTAGAGCGTGGCGACGTGCGTCAGCTCCAGCACCGCGGCCGCGTCGACCAGCTCGGGCGCGGTGGGGTCGCCGAAGTGCGCGCAGACCGCCACGAGCATCGGCCGGAATCGCTTGCCGCCGGCCTCCAGGAGGTGCTTGGCGGCCTCGGTGACGAAGGGGTCGGCCGACTCGACGCACTCTCGCAGGCGCTGCTCCACCAGCCCGAGGTTCGCCATGACCGAGGCCTCCAGGGCCGGGTCCTCGAAGCGGACACCGGTGCTTCGGGCGGTATGACCGTTCACGCTGCTCACCACGCTCTCACGATGCCACATGGCTTCGACATGATCGAAGCTCCCCCCATCACCTGACGGCAGCACGGGGGGAGCTTCGGACTCGCCTGGACCTATCGGATGAACTCGGACGCGCTGTTGGCGAGCTCGATCACCGGGCTCGGCCAGACACCGAGCACCAGCGTCGCCAGCACGCCGATCATGAGCGCCGCCGAGGTCAGCGCACCCGGGATGGACACGCTGGGGGTGTTCTCACCAGGCTCGCTCAGCCACATCATCACCACGACCCGGATGTACGGGAAGGCGAGGATGATGCTGCTCAGCACGCCGAAGAGCACCAGCCAGGTCTGGTCGCCGCCGATGGCCGCCCCGAACACCGCGAACTTGGCGGTGAAACCGCTGGTCAGCGGGATGCCCGCGAAGGCCAGCAGCAGGAACGTGAAGATGCCGGCGAACAGCGGCGACCGCTTGCCCAGACCCGCCCAGCGGGACAGGTGGGTGGCCTCCCCGTCGGCGTCGCGCACCAGGGTCAGCATCGCGAACGCGGCGATCACCAGGAAGCCGTACGCCACGAGGTAGAACATCATGCTGGACAGGCCGTCGACGCCGCCGCCGAGCACACCGACCAGCAGGTAGCCGGCGTTGGCGATGGACGAGTAGGCCAGCAGGCGCTTCAGGTCGGTCTGGGTGACCGCCAGGATCGCGCCGATCAGCATGGTCAGCACCGCGATGACGCCCAGCACCGGGGTGTAGTCCCAGGCCGTGCGGTCGAAGCCGACGTAGAGCACGCGGGCCAGGCCGCCGAACGCGGCGACCTTGGTGCAGGCCGCCATGAAGGCGGTGACCGGCGTCGGCGCGCCCTGGTACACATCCGGCGTCCACACGTGGAACGGCGCCGCGGCGGCCTTGAACAGCAGGCCGATGGCGAGCATGGCCAGACCGACCAGCAGCAGCACGATGTTGTTGGTCGAGGTGCCGACCGCGTTGTGGATGGTGCGGAAGTCGACCGCGCCCGCGTAGCCGTACACCATCGCCACGCCGAACAGGAAGAACGCCGAGGCGTACGCGCCGAGCAGGAAGTACTTGAGCGCCGCCTCCTGCGACAGCAGCCGCTTGCGGCGGGCCAGCGCGCAGAGCAGGTACAGCGGCAGCGAGAAGACTTCCAGCGCGATGAACATGACCAGCAGGTCGTTCGCGGTCACGAAGAGCATCATGCCGCCGATGGCGAACAGCACCAGCGGGTAGATCTCGGTCGCGCCCGGCGCCTTGGCCGCCTGCTGGCGGTCCTGCTCCGAGCCGACGGTGATCGCCGCCTGGGCCACGAACGGGCCGCCGTTCTCCAGCGTCCGCTCGCCGAACAGCAGCATCGACACGATGCCGAGCACCAGGATCGCGCCCTGCAGGAACAGGCCCGCGTGGTCGATCGACACCGCGCCGACGGCGGTCTGCGCGTTGTCCGCGGTCACGTCCGGCACCCGGGCCACCACCGCGACCAGTGCCGCCACCAGGGCCAGCAGGCCGAGCACCAGCTGGATGGTGTTGCGCCAGGCACGCGGGGCGAAGGCCTCGACGAGCACCCCGAGGCACGCCGCGCCGAACAGGATCAGCATCGGCAGCAGCGCCGCGTAGTCCAGCGCCGGCAGCTTGAGGACTGTTTCGCCCATGGTCAGTTTCCTGCTTCCACAGTGGAGGTGGCGGGCGCCGGATCGGCCCGCTCCGGGGTCACCACGTCAGACAGCGTGGCCTGCACCGCCGGGTTGATCACGTCGAGCACCGGCTTGGGGTAGAAGCCCAGCACGATCAGCAGGACGATGAGCGGCGCGACGACGATGCCCTCGCGCAGGTTCAGGTCCCGCTTCATCGGGGCGACGTCCTGCAGTGCCGGGTTCAGGTTGCCCTGCGTGGTCCGCTGGATCATCCAGAGCACGTACGCCGCGGCCAGGATGATGCCGACCGTCGCGATCACCGCCACCGTCTTGTTGACCGTGAACACGCCCAGCAGCACCAGGAACTCGCTGACGAACGGGGCCAGGCCCGGCAGCGCCAGCGACGCCATGCCGGCGATGAAGAAGATGCCCGCCAGCAGCGGCATCAGCTTGCCCGCGCCGCCGAAGTCGGTGACCAGCGTGCTGCCGCGCCGCGCCACGAACATGCCGACGACCAGGAACAGCAGGCCGGTGGCGAGACCGTGGTTGAGCATGTACAGCACCGCGCCGGAGCCGGCCTGGTAGGTGAAGGCGAAGATGCCGATGCCGATGAAGCCGAAGTGCGCGATCGAGGTGTAGCTGACCAGCCGCTTGAGGTCGTTCTGGCCGACCGCCAGCAGCGCGGCGTAGATGATGCCGACCAGCGACAGCGCGATCGCCCACGGCGCGAACCAGCGCGACGCCTCCGGGAACAGCGGGAGGCAGTAACGCAGGATGCCGAAGGTGCCGATCTTGTCCATCACGCCGACCAGCAGCGCCGCGGCGCCGGCCGGAGCCGCCCCGCCCGCGTCCGGCAGCCAGGTGTGGAACGGGAAGAACGGCGCCTTGATGGCGAACGCGATGAAGAAGCCGAGGAACAGCCACCGCTGCGCGGTGCTGGTGAAGTCGGCGTTCGTCAGCGTCTGCCAGCCGAAGGTGTGGCCGCCCAGCACCCACATGCCGATGACCGCGGCCAGCATGAACAGACCGCCGACCAGCGAGTAGAGGAAGAACTTCACCGCGGCGTACTGGCGCTGCTTGGCCGGCACGTCACTGCCGAACGAGCCGATGATGAAGTACATCGGCACCAGCATGACCTCGAAGAAGAGGTAGAAGAGCAGCACGTCGGCGGAGGTGAAGGTGCCGATCATGGTGCCCTGCAGCGCCAGCAGCAGCGCGAAGTACGCCGGGACGCTGCGCTTGCTGCGCTCGGCGTCGTGCCAGCTGGCCAGGATCACCAGCGGGGTCAGCAGCGCGGTCAGCGCCAGCATCACCAGCGCGATGCCGTCGATGCCGAAGGCGAACTTGGCACCCCACGCCGGGATCCAGGTGTAGGACTCCTGCAGCTGCAGCCGCTGGGTGGTGTCGCCCGCCTTGAACGCGAACCACGCCGCGACCGTGACGCCGAGCACCACCAGCGAGACGATCAGCGCCAGCCGCTTGGCCAGCTCCGGCTTGCTGCGCGGGACGAACGCGACCGCCAGCGCGCCGACCAGCGGCGCCAGGGTCAGGATTGACAGGTATTTCATCGTTATCCCATCCAGCCGAGCTGCACCACGGCGAAGGCGCCGAGCACCAGCACCGCGCCGAGAAGCATCGAGAGTGCGTACGACCGCACGAAGCCGGTCTGGAGCCGCCGCAGCCTGCCCGAGCCCCCGCCGACGAGCGCCGCGAGACCGTTGACCAGGCCGTCGACGCCCTTGTTGTCGACGAAGACCAGCGCGCGGGTGAGCCAGTTGCCCGGCTTCTCGAACACGGCCTCGTTGAAGGCGTCGGTGTAGAGGTTGTTGCGGGCGGCGGTGACCAGCGGGCCCGCGGGCTGCGGGACCAGGGCGGTGCCATTGCGGAACAGGGCGTAGGCGAAGGCCGCGCCGCCCACCGACAGCACCAGGCTCAGCACCGTGATGGCCAGGTGGCCCATCTTCGGGTGCTCCTCGGTCGGCGGGCCCACCACGGGGGTGAGCCACTCGGCGACCGGGGACGCCATCAGCGCGCCCGCGACGACCGAGCCGAGCGCCAGCAGGATCAGCGGGATCGTCATGACCAGCGGCGACTCGTGCGGGTGCTGGTCGACCGAGCCCTCCTTGGCGGTCGTCCACCGCTTCGGCCCGTGGAAGGTGAGGATGAACAGGCGGGTCATGTAGAAGGCGGTCAGGCCCGCGCCGATCAGCGCCGCGAGGCCGTAGAGCCAGCCGGTCCAGCCGGGCCGCGCGAAGGCGGCCACGATGATCGGCTCCTTGGTGAAGAAGCCGCTCAGCGGCGGGATGCCGATGATGGCCAGCCAGCCCATCATGAAGGTCAGCCAGGTGATCCTCATGTACTTCCACAGCCCGCCGAAGCGGCGGATATCCACCTGGTCGTTCATGCCGTGCATGACCGAGCCGGCGCCGAGGAACATGTTGGCCTTGAAGAAGCCGTGCGCCAGCAGGTGGATGATGGCCAGCGCGTACGCGCCGCCGCCGAGCCCGACGCCCAGGAACATGTAGCCGATCTGGGAGACGGTCGACCAGGCGAGCACCCGCTTGATGTCGTCCTTGGCGGTGCCGATGATGCAGCCCAGCAGCAGCGTCAGCGCGCCGACGCTGACCACGACCGTCTGCAGCGTGAGGTTCGCCGAGAAGATCGGGTTGGACCGGGCGATCAGGTAGACACCGGCGGTCACCATCGTCGCGGCGTGGATCAGGGCCGAGACCGGGGTCGGGCCCTCCATCGCGTCGGGCAACCACGCCTGCAGCGGGAACTGGCCGGACTTGCCGCACGCGCCGAGCAGCAGCAGCAGGCCCAGGATCAGCACCGTGGTGGCCGGCAGCAGGCCGACCTCGCTGAACACGACGTCGTAGTTGACCGAGCCGAACTGGAAGAACATCAGGAAGATGCCGATCACCAGGCCCGCGTCGCCGACGCGGTTCATGATGAACGCCTTCTTGCCGGCGGTGGCCGCGGACGGCCTGCCGTACCAGAAGGAGATCAGCAGGTAGGACGCGAGACCGACGCCCTCCCAGCCGAAGTACAGCATCACGAAGTTGTTGCCCAGCACCAGCAGCAGCATCGCCGCGATGAACAGGTTGAAGTACCCGAAGAAGCGGCGGCGGCCCTCGTCGTGGGCCATGTAGCCGGTCGCGTACACGTGGATCAGGAAGCCCACGCCGGTGATCAGCAGCACGAAGCACGCCGCCAGCGGGTCGAACAGCAGGCCGAAGTCGACCTGCAGGTTGCCCACCGGGATGAAGCTGTAGAGGTCCTGCTGCACGGCCCGGTTGGGCAGGTCGCGCAGCTGGAAGAACATGCTCAGGCCGAGCCCGAAGGAGGCGAGCACCGTCGCGCAGCCGAGCCAGTGGCCCCACTTGTCGGTCCAGCGGCCGAACAGCAGCAGGATCGCCGCGCCGACCGCCGGGATGGCGATGAGCAGCCACATGTACGAGAGCAGGCCCGTGGCTTGCGCGTAGACGACGGGCGCCTGCACCGCTTCGGCAGGCATCAGGGTCACTTCCATGTCAGCCTCAGTACTTCAGCAGGTTCGCGTCGTCGACACTCGCGGAGCGTCGCGTGCGGAAGATCGACATGATGATGGCCAGACCGACCACGACCTCGGCCGCGGCCACCACCATCGAGAAGAAGGCCATCACCTGGCCGTCCAGCGTCCCGTTCATCCGGGCGAAGGTCACCAGCGCGAGGTTCGCGGCGTTGAGCATGAGCTCGATGCACATGAACAGCACGATGGCGTTGCGCCGGATGAGGACGCCGACCGCGCCGATGCTGAACAGCACGGCGGCCAGCACGATGTAGAAGACGGGGGTCATCGGTCACTTCCCCTCGGTGTGCTTGTTGGCGATCTCGGCCGCGGTCAGCTCGCGCGTCGGCAGGATCGGCGAGATGCTCCGCTCGGCCGGGGAGCCGTCCGGCAGCTTCGCCGGGGTCGCCACCGAGGTGGAGTTCGCGAAGACACCCGGGCCGGCCTTCGGGCCGGGGTAGTTGCCCGGCTGGAAGCGCTCGCGCATCTTCGCCGGCTGGCCGACCCGCTCGCCCTCGGCCCGCTCGCGGTGGGCCAGCAGCATCGCGCCGACCGCCGCCGTGATGAGCAGGGCGGAGGTGACCTCGAAGATGTAGACGTACTTGGTGAACAGCAGCGAGGCGATGCCCTGCACGTTGCCGTTGGCGTTGGCGGCGTCCAGCCCGGCCGGCACGACGCCCTCCAGGGCGCGGGCCAGGCCGGTGCCGAGCAGGCCCGCCAGGCCCACGCCGAGGATCACCGCGACGACCTTCTGGCCGCGCAGCGTCTCGATCACCGAGTCGGAGGCGTCCCGGCCCACCAGCATCAGCACGAACAGGAACAGCATCATGATGGCGCCGGTGTAGACGATGATCTGCACCATGCCGATGAACGGCCCGGCCTGCACGATGTAGAACACGCCCAGGCTGAGCATGGTCAGCACCAGCCACAGCGCCGAGTGCACCGCGTTGCGCGCGATCACCATGCCCAGCGCGCCGATCAGGGCGACCGGGGCCAGCAGGAAGAAGACCCACTTCTCCCCGGTGGACACCTCACCCGCGGCGGCGAGCACCGAAGTTGCGAGTGTCATCGGGTCTCAGCTCCCGCCGACGTGCCCGGGTTGGTGACCGAGCCCAGGTAGTAGTCCTTCTCCGTGTCGCCCAGCCGCATCGGGTGCGGGGGCTGCTCCATGCCCGGCAGCAGCGGCGCGAGCAGCTGCTCCTTCGTGAAGATCAGGTCGGTGCGGTTGTCGCGGGCCAGCTCGTACTCGTTGCTCATGGTGAGCGAGCGGGTCGGGCAGGCCTCGATGCACAGGCCGCAGAAGATGCACCGCGCGTAGTTGATCTGGTAGTTGGACGCGTACCGCTCACCCGGGGAGAAGCGCTCCTCGGTGGTGTTGTCCGCGCCCTCGACGAAGATCGCGTCCGCCGGGCAGGCCCAGGCGCACAGCTCACAGCCGATGCACTTCTCCAGACCGTCCGGCCACCGGTTGAGGATGTGCCGCCCGTGGTAGCGCGGCGCGGTCGCGTCCGGCTTCTCCGGGTACTCCGTGGTGACGGTCTTCTTGAACATGTGCGAGAAGGTCACGCCGAAGCCCTTGACGGCACCCGTGAACGTACCCACGTCACACCTCCTTCTCGGTGGCGGAGACGGTCTCCCGCTCGGCGGTCAGGCGCTTGGCCCGGGGGTTGACCGGCACCTGCAGGTCCATCGGCGGCAGCGGGAAGCTGCCCTCGGGGCGCTTGGCCACCTGCTCCTCGACCGTCAGCACCGGCTCCTGCTTCTTCTGCGGCCACAGCAGCGCCAGCAGCACGACCACCGCGAGCGGGAGGCCGACGAAGATCATCCGGTCCATCGTGCCGAGGCCCGACTTCTGCACCGTGAGGAACAGGGCGACGGCCAGGATCCAGACCAGGTTGGCCGGGATGAGCACCTTCCAGCCGAAGCGCATGAACTGGTCGTAGCGCAGCCGGGGCAGCGTGCCCCGCAGCCAGACGAAGACGAACAGCAGCAGCAGCACCTTGATGGTGAACCACAGCAGCCCCCACCAGCCGGAGTTGATCCACGGCGCGAAGCTCTCGAACGACGTCGGCATCCGCCAGCCGCCCAGGAACAGCGTCGCGCACAGGCCCGACACGGTCACCATGTTGATGTACTCGGCCAGGAAGAACAGCGCGAACTTCAGCGACGAGTACTCGGTGTGGAAGCCGCCGACCAGCTCCGACTCGGCCTCGGGGAGGTCGAACGGGGCGCGGTTGGTCTCACCGACCGCCGAGATGGCGTAGATGATGAAGCTCGGGAACAGCAGCAGGAAGAACCAGCCGCCAATCGGGATGTTGATGTTCCCGAAGGGCAGCGCCAGCGAGTGGCCGACCGCCTGCGCGTTGACGATCTCCGAGGTGCTCATCGTGCCGGACAGCATGAAGACCGCCACGAACGACAGGCCCATGGCGACCTCGTACGAGATCAGCTGGGCGCTGGAGCGCAGGCCGCCGAGCAGCGGGTAGGTCGAGCCCGAGGCCCAGCCGCCCAGCACGATGCCGTAGATGCCCATGCCCGAGCAGGCCAGCACCAGCAGCACCGCCACCGAGATGTCGGTCAGCTGCAGCGGCGTCTTCGTGCCGAACATCGACACGAACGGCCCGAACGGCATGATCGAGAACGCGGTGAACGCGCACACGGTCGAGATCACCGGCGCGATGAAGAAGACCACCTTGTCCGCCTTGAGCGGCATGATGTCTTCCTTGAACGCCAGCTTCAGGCCGTCGGCCAGCGACTGGAGCAGACCGAAGGGACCGTGCCGGTTCGGGCCGGGACGCACCTGCATCCGGGCCACCACACGGCGCTCGTACCAGATGGTGAACAGCGTCATCACCACGAGGAAGACGAAGACGCCGACCACCTTGATGAGGACGATCCACCACGGGTCTTTCCCGAAGTCGACCAGGGTCGGATCGCCGGTCGTCGGGTCCTCGGCGAGGAATCCGATAGGGGCGAGGATCATTTGCTCGTTCCTCCGCTCACGGTCACGACCGCACCGGGGACCGCGCCGAGCGTGCGGCGCAGGGTCGAGCCCGGCGAGTTGGTCGGCACCCAGACGACGTCATCGGCGATCTCGGTGATCGCGGCCGGCAGGGTGATCGCACCCCGCGCGGTGCCCACGGTCACCGGGTCGCCGTCGGCGACACCCAGCGCGGTGGCGCGGGCCTTCGACAGGCGCACCACCGGCGGGCGGGCGGTGCCGGCCAGCACCTCGTCGCCGTCGGTGAGGCTGCCCAGGTCGATCAGCTGCGCCCAGCTGGCCAGGACGGCCTCGTTCGGCTTCAGCTGCGGCGCGGCGGCGCCTACCTCGGCCGGGACCGACACGCGGGGCGCGCCGGTCGCGGGCAGGCTGCCCAGCTCACGGCGGATCGCCAGCACGTCGGCGGTGCCCAGGGTCACGCCCATCCGCGCCGCCAGGGAGTCCAGCACCCGGGCGTCGGTCAGCTTGGCGCCCATGTTCGGGGTGTCCAGCGCCTGCTCGTAGGTGCGCAGGCGGCCCTCCCAGTTCACGTACGAGCCGGCCTTCTCGGCCGCCGCGGCGACCGGGAACACCACGTTCGCGCGCCGGGCGACCGCGCTCATGCGCAGCTCCAGCGAGACCAGGAAGCCGACCTTGTCCAGCGCCTCCTCGGCGGCCTTCGGGTCGGCCAGGTCGGCCGGGTCGACGCCCGCCACGACCAGCGCGCCCAGCTTGCCGGCGGCGGCCGCGGCCAGCATCGCGTCGGTGTCCCGGCCGGCCTGGCTGGAGATCACACCGGCGGCGACGCCCCAGGCGGCGGAGAGCTCGGCCCGCGCCGCCGCCTCGGCGACCGCGCGGCCGCCGGGGAGCAGGTTGGGCAGGCAGCCCGCGTCGACCGCGCCGCGGTCACCCGCGCGCCGCGGCACCCAGGCCAGCTTCGCGCCGGTGCGCGAGGCCAGCGCCGCCGCGGCCGAGAAGCCGCCGCGGACCGTGGCCAGCCGCTCGCCCACCAGGACGATCGTGGACGGGTCCACGTCCTCCAGGTTGGACAGCACGGCCGGCTCCTGGCCGGGCACGCACTCGACCAGCGTCGCGCCGGCCTTCTCGGTGCCCCGGGTCAGGAACGGGGCCACCGAGGTGACCTTGAGCTTGCCCTTGGCCGCCGCCTTGCGCAGGCGCAGCAGGACGATCGGGCTCTCCTCCTCCGGCTCGAAGCCGACCAGCACGACGTGCCGGGCCTGCTCCAGGTCGGTGTAGGTGACCGGCTGCTCGCCGACCACCGACGACGCCAGGAACTCGGCCTCCTCGGCCGACAGCGGGCGGGCCCGGAAGTCGATGTCGTTGCTGCCCAGCACGATGCGGGTGAACTTCGCGTACGCGTACGCGTCCTCCACGGTCAGCCGGCCGCCGGTCAGCACGCCGACGCCGTACGCGCCGTCACGCGCGGCCCGCAGGCCCTCGGCGGCGACGGTCAGCGCCTCGGTCCAGGAGGCCTCGCGCAGCTCGCCGGTCTCCTTGTCGCGCACCAGCGGCGTGGTGAGCCGGTCGAAGGCGGTGGCGTAGCGGAAGCCCCACCGGCCCTTGTCGCAGTTCCACTCCTCGTTGACCTGCGGGTCGTTGCCGGCCAGCCGGCGCAGCACCTTGCCGCGGCGGTGGTCGGTGCGCATGTCGCAGCCCGACGCGCAGTGCTCGCACTTGCTCTCCGAGGAGACCAGGTCGAACGGGCGCGCGCGGAAGCGGTACTGCTCGCTGGTCAGCGCGCCGACCGGGCAGATCTGGATCGTGTTGCCCGAGAAGTACGAGTTGAACGGCACCTCGGGCGCGTTCTCCTCGTCGTCGCCGAAGAAGCTGTCGCTGTAGACGTTAATCTGCTCGGCGGACGAGCGCTCCATCAGGTCGATGAACTTGTCGCCCGCGATCTCCTCGGAGAACCGGGTGCAGCGCTGGCAGAGCACGCAGCGCTCCCGGTCCAGCAGCACCTGCGAGGAGATGTTGATCGGCTTCTCGTACTCGCGCTTGTGCTCGTGGAACCGCGACTCCGGCCGGCCGACCTGCATCGCCTGGTTCTGCAGCGGGCACTCGCCGCCCTTGTCGCACATCGGGCAGTCCAGCGGGTGGTTGATGAGCAGCAGCTCCATCACACCCTCCTGGGCCTTGCGGGCCACCTCGGAGGTGAGCTGCGTACGCACCACCATGCCGTCGGCCACCGTCTGGGTGCACGAGGCGACCGGCTTGCGCTGGCCCTCCACGTCCACCAGGCACTGGCGGCAGGCGCCGGCCGGGGCCAGCAGCGGGTGGTCGCAGAACCGCGGGATGTCGATGCCCAGCCGCTCGGCGGTGCGGATGACCAGCTCGCCCTTGGGCGCGGTCACCTCGATGCCGTCGATGGTGAGCGTGACGGTGTCGGTGTGCTTCTGTACTTCCTGGCTCATTGTCAGTGCGCTCCTGCCAGGGCGGCGGCGCTGAGCTTCGGCGCCTTGCGACCCTCGATGTAGTCCAGGTAGTCCTGCTTGAAGTACTGCAGCGAGGAGGTCACCGGGCTGGTCGCGCCGTCACCGAGACCGCAGAAGGAGCGGCCCAGGATGTTGCTGGCGGTGTCCAGCAGGGTGTCCAGGTCCTCGAGCGTGCCCTCGCCGGAGAGGATGCGCCGGTACACCCGGACCATCCAGTAGTTGCCCTCCCGGCACGGGGTGCACTTGCCGCACGACTCGTGGTGGTAGAACTCCAGCCAGCGGTAGGTCGCGTAGACCGGGCAGTCCTGGTCGCTGAAGATCTGGGTGGCCGTGGTGCCGAGGATCGAGCCCGCCGCGGCGACCGACTCGAAGTCCATCGCGGTGTCGATGTGGTCGCCGGTCAGCAGCGGCGTGGAGGACCCGCCCGGGGTCCAGAAGCGCAGCTGGTGGCCGTCCTGCATACCGCCGGCCAGCTCGATCAGCTCGCGCAGCGTGATGCCCATCGAGCACTCGTACTGGCCCGGGTTCTTGATCCGGCCGGACAGCGAGTAGATCATCGGGCCGGACGACTTCTCGGTGCCCATCGTCTTCCACCAGGCCGCGCCGCCCAGCACGATGTACGGCACGCTGGCGATGGTGCCCACGTTGTTGACGACCGTCGGGCTGGCGTAGAGGCCGTGCGTCGCCGGGAACGGCGGGCGCAGGCGCGGCTGGCCGCGGAAGCCCTCCAGCGAGTCCAGCAGCGCCGTCTCCTCGCCGCAGATGTACGCGCCCGCGCCGGAGTGCACCACCAGGTCCAGGTCGTACCCGCTGCCCAGGATGTTCTTGCCGAGGTAGCCGGCCTTGTACGCCTCGGCCACCGCGTGGCGCAGCCGCCGCGCGGCGTGCACCGCCTCACCGCGGATGTAGATGTAGGCGCGGTTGGCCCGAATCGCGTACGAGCCGATGATGACGCCCTCGACCAGCGAGTGCGGGTCGTGCGTCATCAGCGGCAGGTCCTTGCAGGTGCCCGGCTCGCCCTCGTCGGCGTTGACGACCAGGTAGTGCGGCTTGCCGTCGTTCTGCGGGATGAAGCCCCACTTGAGGCCCGTCGGGAAGCCCGCGCCGCCGCGGCCGCGCAGGCCGGAGTCCTTGATCAGGGCGATCAGGTCGTCCGGGTGCACGGCCAGCGCCTTGCGCAGGGCCGCGTAGCCGTCGAGGCGCTCGTACACGTCCAGCCGCCACGCGTCCGGCGACAGCCAGCGCTTGGTCAGGACCGGAGTGAGCTTGTCGAGAACGGCCTTGCTGGGCGTCGTCACTTCGCCGCCTCCTTCGAGGGAGTCGGGATGGGCGTGTTGATGTCGAAACCGGCCGGGCTGATCCCGTGCTGCTGCGCCAGGCGTACGCCGCGCAGCGTGGAGTCGCCCGCCGGGCCGTCGGCGACCGCGCCCTCGCGCTCGTCGGCGAAGCCCGCCAGCTGGACCGACATCTCCTTCAGCGAGCACAGCCGGGCGCCGCGGGACGGCATCGGCCGCTGCCCGGACTTGAGCTTGCCGACGACGTCGAGCGCGCTCTCCGGGGTCACGTTGTCGAAGAAGTCGTAGTTGACGGTGAGCACCGGGCCGTAGTCGCACGCGGCGAGGCACTCGGCGTGCTCCAGCGTGATCTTGCCGTCCTCGGTGGTCTCGTCGTGCCCGACGCCGAGGGCGTCGGACAGGGTGTCGTACACCTCCTGGCCGCCGAGCACGTTGCACATCGTGTTGGTGCACACGCTGACCAGGTACTCACCGGTCGGGCGGCGCTTGTACATGGTGTAGAACGTGGCGACCGCGCCGACCTGCGCCTTGGTCAGCCCGAGCTGCTCGGCGCAGAACGCGACGCCGGCCGGGGAGACGTACCCCTCGACCGACTGCACCAGGTGCAGCATCGGCAGCAGCGCCGAGCGCTCGCGGCCCTCCGGGTAGCGCGCCACGATCTCGCGCGCCCGCTCCCGGGTCTCCTGGTCGAACACGTCCACTGCCTTCTCCGGCGCTGTCATCGGTCACACCCACCCATCACCGGGTCGAGGCTGGCCCCACCCGCGATCACATCGGCCAGCAGGCCGCCCTCGGCCATCGCGGGGATGGCCTGCAGGTTCACGAAGCTGGGTTCCCGCATGTGGACCCGGAACGGCCGGGTGCCACCGTCGGAGACCACGTGCGCGCCCAGCTCGCCGCGCGGCGCCTCGATCGGCACGTACACCTGGCCGGCCGGGACCCGGAAGCCCTCGGTGACCAGCTTGAAGTGGTGGATCAGCGACTCCATCGACTGACCCATGATGTGCGCGACGTGCTCCAGCGAGTTGCCGAGGCCGTCGTTGCCGATCGCGAGCTGCGCCGGCCAGGCGATCTTGCGGTCCTCGACCATGATCGGGCCGGGCTTGAGCCGGTCCAGCGCCTGCTCGACGAGCTTGAGCGACTCGCGCATCTCGGCCAGGCGCACCTCGTAGCGGCCCCACACGTCGGCGGTCTGCGCCGTCGGCACGTCGAACTCGTACGTCTCGTACCCGCAGTACGGCATGGTCTTGCGCAGGTCCCAGGGCAGGCCGGCGCTGCGCAGCACCGGGCCGGTGATGCCGAGCGCCACGCAGCCGGTGACGTCCAGCACCGCGATGCCCTTGGTGCGCGCGGTCCAGATCGGCTGGCCGGAGAGCAGGTCCTCGTACTCCTTGAGCCGCTGCGGCATGAAGCCCAGGAACTCGCGGATCTTCGTGATCGCCTCGTCCGGCACGTCCTGCGACACGCCGCCCGGCCGGACGTACGCCATGTTCATGCGCAGACCGGTGATCATCTCGAAGATGTCGAGGATGAACTCACGCTCGCGGAAGCCGTAGATCATCATCGACAGCGCGCCGAGCTCCATACCGGTCGTGGCCAGCCACACCAGGTGGGAGGAGATCCGGTTGAGCTCCATCATCAGCACGCGGATGGTGGTGGCGCGCTCGGTGATCTGGTCCTCGATGCCCAGCAGCTTCTCCACCGCGAGGCAGTACGCCGTCTCGTTGAAGATCGGCGCGAGGTAGTCCATGCGGGTCACGAACGTGGAGCCCTGCGTCCAGGTGCGGTACTCCATGTTCTTCTCGATGCCGGTGTGCAGGTAGCCGACCACGGTACGGGCGTCGGTGACGGTCTCGCCCTCGAGCTCCAGCACCAGCCGCAGCACGCCGTGCGTGGACGGGTGCTGCGGGCCCATGTTCACGACGATGCGCTCGTCGTGGATCGGGTCGACGCCCGACAACAGGGTGTCCCAGTCGCCACCGGTGACGGTGAAGACCTTGCCCTCGGTCGTCTCGCGCTCCTGCGCGTATCCAGGGTTGCTGCTCATCCCTGCCTCCTCGGGGTGGCGCTTGCGGGACTCCGCTTCGCTACGTTCCTCGCGCTCACCGGTACGCCCTCCGCGTGTCGGGCGGCGGGATCTCGGCGCCCTTGTACTCGACCGGCACGCCGCCCAGCGGGTAGTCCTTGCGCTGCGGGTGGCCGTCCCAGTCGTCCGGCATGAGGATCCGGGTCAGGTTCGGGTGGCCCTCGAAGATGACGCCGAACATGTCGTAGGCCTCGCGCTCCTGCCAGTCCGCGGTCGGGTAGACCGAGGTCACGCTGGGCAGGCGGGGCTGGTCGGCGGTCACCGCGCACTCCAGCCGGATGCGGCGCCGGTAGGTCATCGAGGTGAGGTGGTACGCCACGTGCAGGCGGCGCTCCTCGGTGATGTAGTCGACGCCCGAGACCGACGAGCACAGCTCGAACCGCAGCGACTCGTCGTCGCGCAGGATCTGGCACACCTCGGCGATCTTCGCCGGGACGATGTGCAGGGTCAGCTCGCCGCGGTCGATGACCACGCGCTCGATCGCGTCGGCGAAGCCCGGATAGGCCTCCTCCAGCGCGTCCACGATCTCGTCGAACCAGCCGCCGTACGGCCGCTGCGCCTCCAGCTGGATCGGCCGCTTGCGGACCAGGCCGCCGAAGCCGGAGGTGTCACCGCTGCCGGTGACGCCGAAGAGTCCTTCAGCTCGCTCGCTCATGCCGTCGCCTCGCTTCGCTCACCGACGACCTGAGCAACCTGCTGCAACATGGTTCGCTCGCGCTGCTCGCTCACCGGTGCGTCCCCTTCTCCATCCACTTCTGGATCCGCAGCTGCTCCTCGCGGCCCTCGGCGACGGCCTGCTCCCACTCGGCGCGCAGCGCCTTGTTGTAGCGGTAGCTCGACGGCATCGCGCCCGGCGCGACCACGGGCTTGCCCTCGCGGGCCTCCTTGGCGGCCAGCATCTTGCGGCCGCCGGCGCCCAGCGGCTCGGCGAGGATCTTGTCGTGCAGCTTCAGGATCGCGTCGAGCAGCATCTCCGGCCGCGGCGGGCAGCCCGGCAGGTACATGTCGACGGGGACGATGTGGTCCACGCCCTGCACGATCGCGTAGTTGTTGAACATGCCGCCCGACGACGCGCAGACACCCATGGACAGCACCCACTTGGGGTCGGGCATCTGGTCGTAGATCTGCCGCAGCACCGGGGCCATCTTCTGGCTCACCCGGCCCGCGACGATCATCAGGTCGGCCTGGCGGGGCGACGCCCGGAAGACCTCCATGCCGAAGCGGCCCGAGTCGAACCGGGCCGCACCGGTGGCCATCATCTCGATGGCGCAGCAGGCCAGGCCGAAGGTGGCCGGCCAGAAGCTGGCCTTACGGGTCCAGTTGACGAGCCCCTGGACGGTGGTGAGCAGCACCCCGGAGGGGAGCTTCTCTTCGAGTCCCATGTCAGTCCCAATCCAGGCCGCCGCGACGCCATACGTAGGCGTACGCGACGAACACCGTGCCGATGAACAGAACCATCTCCACGAAGACGAACCAGCCCTCGAACGCGTCGAAACTGACCGCCCACGGGTAGAGGAAGATGATCTCGATGTCGAAGATGATGAAGAGCATCGCGGTCAAGTAGAACTTGATCGGAAAGCGTCCGCCGCCGACGGGCTGAGGGGTCGGCTCGATGCCGCATTCGTAGGCGTCGAGCTTCGCCTTGTTGAAGCGGCGGGGTCCAATGAAGGGTGCGGCCGTGACCGAGAAAAGCCCGAAGGCCGCGGCCAGCGCGAAGAGCCCAACGATGGGCACGTACGCGGAGAGCGTCACCTGCCTGCGTCCTTTCTTCCCGGTGAACTGTGTGTTTCGCCTGCTTGCAGCTCGGTATGATCCTCGCCCCGCGGCCCGCTACACCGCGGGTGCCACGCGGGACATGGCATTGATGATCCGGTCCATGGCGTCTCCGTCACGCGGATCGGTGAGGTTGGCCAGCAGTTTGAGCACGAACCGCATGAGCGTGGGATGCGGCATGCCGTGCTTCGTGGCCACCTTCATCACCTGAGGATTCCCGATCAGCTTCACGAAGATGCCGCCAATGCGGTAGTAACCACCGAATCGGCGCTTGAGCTCGGTCGCGTACGCCTGCAGCGCCAGCTCCCGGGCCGGACCCGCCGGGCGGGCCAGCGCCTGGATCAGCACGTCCGCGGCCAGCTGGCCCGACTCCATCGCGTACGCGATGCCCTCGCCGTTGAAGGGGTTGACCATGCCGCCGGAGTCACCCACCAGCATCATGCCCCGTGTGTAGTGGGGCGTGCGGTTGAACCCCATGGGCAGGGCCGCGCCGAGGGTCTTGCCGTCGGCGTTGGCCTCGTCGTTCAGGCCCCACTCCGCTGGCGTGCCGCCCAGCCAGTCGGTGAGCATGTTGCGGTAGTTCGTCGCCTGGTAGGCCTTCGACGAGTTGAGCACGCCCAGGCCCACGTTGACCCGGCCGTCGCCCAGCCCGAAGATCCAGCCGTAACCCGGAAGCTGCGCGCTGCCGGCCTCCCGGCTGCGCAGCTCGAGCCACGACTCCAGGTAGTCGTCGTTCGTCTTGACCGGGCATCGGTAGTAGCGGCGCACCGCGACGCCCATCGGCCGGTCCTCGCGCTTGGCCATGCCCAGCGCCAGCGCGAAGCGCCCGGAGACGCCGTCCGCGGCGACCACCAGGTGCGCGCGCAGCGTCCTGGTGCCCTCGGCGGTCTTCACCTCGACGCCGACCACGCGGCCGTCGGCGTCCAGCACCGGGCCGGTCACGTTGTGGCCGGTGCGCAGCTGGGCACCGGCGGCGACGGCCCGCTGGGCGAGCATGTCGTCGAAGTCCATCCGGGTGCGCACGAGGCCGAAGTCGGGGAAGCTGGCCAGGTCGGGCCAGTCCAGCTCCAGCCGGACGCCGCCGCCGATCACGCGCAGGCCCTTGTTGTGCAGCCAGCCCGCCTCGGGGCTGACGTCGACGCCCATGTCGATCAGCTGCTTGACCGCGCGCGGGGTCAGCCCGTCGCCGCAGACCTTCTCCCGGGGGAACTCGGTCTTCTCCAGCAGCAGCACCCGTGCACCGTGCTTGGCGAGGTGGTACGCGGCGGCGGAGCCACCCGGACCGGCACCAACGACGATCACGTCGGCATCGATATCGGTCGGTGTCATGCTCACCTCCACCTCTACCTGAACGTTCGTTCGGGGCTCGTGAAAGTCTTCACAAGCCAGTCCGGCGAGCAGTCTAGAACTGCGCCGAGACCCCGTAATGGTTAGGTGACCCTAACCATGAATCAACCCCCGAAACCGCTCCCACCAGCCGGACCCAGGTCCCCCCACCCCGACCCCGCCCACCCCCGCTGCCGCAACTCTTAACGAGTCGGCCCCTCGCACCCGCGACGAAGCCGCGACTCTTTAAGAATTGCGGGATGTAGGGGTGCCGTCCGGCGTCGCGGGCGGGCGGGCTCGTCCGGCGTCGGAGGCGGGCGGGCTCGTCCGCGGTCGCGGCGGTGGGAGTCGCCCGTCGCGGCGGGGCGGCGCGGAGGCGGTCAGGTGTGCTGCGGAGATTCGGGGGGTGCTGCGGTGCCGTCCTGGCCCGGCGGGACGTCGGCAAGGACCGGGGGCGGCGCGGCAGGCGTGCGCGACGACGGCGCGGTGTCGGGGACGTCGACGGGCGCGACGGTGCCGGCCGGGCGAGCGGCGGCGCGGGCGGCGGCACGCCTGCGGGCGGCCTCCTCCAGGTCGGCGACGCGCACCGGCGGCTCGCCGTACCCGCCGCCGAGAAAGCCGATCACGGCGCTCTCGTCGTCCCCCATGGTCTGATCGTGCGGCGGCGGCGCCGCCGGTGTCCGGGAAACGGCCGGATCAGGCCGGGCGGACCGCCTTGTGCAGAGCCACGATGCCACCGGTCAGGTTGCGCCACTTCACCTGCGACCACGTGTTCTCGCCGATGATCGTGGCGAACTCGCGCTGGTCGGGCCACGCCCGGATGGACTCGGCGAGGTAGACGTACGCCTCGGGGTTGCTGGCGACCTTGCGTGCCACCGCGGGCAGCGAGCGCATCAGGTACTGCAGGTACACGGTGCGGAACGCGCCGTTGGTGGGGTGCGAGAACTCGCAGATGACCATGCGCCCGCCGGGCTTGGTGACCCGGGCCAGCTCGCGCAAGGCCGCGGGCGTGTTCGCCACGTTGCGGATGACGAAGGACGTGGTCACCGCGTCGAAGGTCTGGTCCGGGAACGGCAGCGCCAGCGCGTCGCCCGCGACCAGCGGCACCTGCGGCCGGTCGCGGCGGCCCACCGCCAGCATGCCCAGGGACAGGTCGAGGCCCACCACGTACGCGCCCGAGCGGGCGAGCTCCTCGGTGGAGACGCCGGTGCCGGCGCCGAGGTCGAGCACCTTCTCGCCCGGCTTGAGGCTCAGCGCGGCGCGGGTCGCCCGGCGCCAGCCCTTGTCCTGGCCGAACGACAGCACGGAGTTGGTCTTGTCGTACTTCTCCGCAACCCCGTCGAACATCGAGGCGATCTCGTGCGGCTCTTTATCCAGGTCTGCGCGGCTCACAGCGTCACTCTGCCAAACGCGGCGCGGCGGCGCTGCGGCGGCTGCCACACTGCGCTACTCCTCGCCGTCATCGTCGCCGCCGGAGCGGTCGCGCCACAGGAACGCGGCACCGCCGAGCCCGACCAGCCCGAACAGCACCGCGCCGATCCCGATCAGCATGAAGCCGCTGCTGGTGGAGTCCTTCCCGGCGGGCGGCGGCTGCTCCGCGGCGGCCGGTTCGGTGCTGTCGCCGGCGACCGGGTCCTCGGTCGCCTCGGGGCTCAGGCTCTGCTGCGGCGACGGGCTCGCGCTCGCCCGCGCCGACGGCCGGGCCGACGCCTTCGGCGACGCGCTCGGCTGCGGCTTGGTCACGCCGTTGACCACGATGTTCGTGGCGTCGTTCGCCTTCTTCGGGTCGCAGCCGCAGGCCACGGTGAACAGGCCCGGGGCGGTGACCTTGGCGACGATCTTCAACTGGAGGTCCTGGTAGCTGCCCTTCGGCTGGGCCGCGACGGCCACCCGCCAGCCCGCGCCGAGCTGGCAGCGCGCCGTGGTCCGGGCCTGGTTGAACTCGCAGTTGGTGGCGCCGTTCGCGCGGACGATCACGGTGCCGGCCGGGGCGCGGAACCCGAGGGTCACCTCCTTGCCGCCGATCACGTCCGGACCGTGGTTGGCGATGCCCAGCGGCACGCTCACGGTCGCCCCGATCGCGCCCTGGCGGCCGTCGCGGGAGAGTGCGGCGAGGTCGGAGCCCGCCGCCCAGGCGGGTGCGGCGGCGGTCCCCACCGCCGCGAGCAGCGCCACGAGCAGCGCCGCGATCCTGGTCATGCCACGCGCCATCGATGTCCCCCCGAGGTCACGGTCAGGAGGACCCTAATCGCCGCCGCCGCGACCGGCCCATAGTCCGATCAGGCACAGCGCCCGAACGGGGCCGGCAGGGGACCGGTCCGCAGGGATGATCGCCATCTCAGGTCAGCACCTGGAGCCAGACTCCGCATCGTGACCGTGAACAGCGATCATGCCCCCGCCCGCGACGCGACTCAACGCGCGTCGACCAGCGGAAGTTGGCGGCCGACGCCGCCGCCCTCGATCGCGATCGAGGAGAAGTGGGAGGTGACGCGCTCGTCGGTCGGGTCGTCGGCGGGCGTCCAATGCACGTTGAGGTGGCGGTACAGCGTGTCGCGCTGGGCCGGGATGCGGCCGGCGGTGCGGATGAGCTGGACCAGGTCGTGCAGGTTGGACCGGTGCTTGGCGCCCGCGGAGGAGATGACGTTCTCCTCCAGCATGATCGAGCCGAGGTCGTCGACGCCCATGTGCAGCGCGAGCTGGCCGACGTCCTTGCCGGTGGTCAGCCAGGACGCCTGCAGGTGCGCCACGTTGTCGAAGAAGAGCCGGGCCACCGCGATCAGGCGCAGGTACTCCAGCGAGGTGGCCTGCGTGCGCCCCTTGAGGTGGTTGTTCTCAGGCTGGTAGGTCCACGGGATGAAGGCGCGGAACCCGCCGGTGCGGTCCTGCACGTCGCGGATCATGCGCAGGTGCTCGATGCGCTCGGCGTTGGTCTCGCCGGTGCCCATCATCATGGTCGCGGTGGACTCGACGCCGTGCCGGTGCGCCACCTCCATGACCTCCAGCCAGCGCGCGCCGGACTCCTTGAGCGGGGCGATCGCCTTGCGGGGGCGGTCGGGCAGCATCTCCGCGCCGGCGCCCGCGATCGAGTCGAGGCCGGCCGCCTTGATGCGGACCACAGCCTCCTCGATGGACACGCCGGAGACCTTGGCCATGTGCAGGATCTCACTGGGCCCGATCGAGTGGATCATGAGGTCCGGGTACGCCTGCTTCACCGAGGCGAACAGGGTCTCGTAGTACTCCACGCCGTACTCGGGGTGGTGGCCGCCCTGCAGCATCACCTGCGTGGCGCCCAGCTCGACCGCCTCGCCGCAGCGGCGCAGGATCTCGGCGGTGTCGTGGGTCCAGCCCTCGGCGTGCTTGGGCGCGCGGTAGAACGCGCAGAACTTGCACGCCGTCACGCAGACGTTCGTGTAGTTGATGTTGCGGTCGATCAGGTACGTGACGATGCCCTCGGGGTAGCGCCGACGGCGCACCGCGTCAGCCGCCTCACCCAGCGCGTGGAACGGCGCCTCGGTGTAGAGCAGCAGCGCCTCCTCGGCGCTGATCCGGCCGCCGTCGGCGGCCCGCTGCACGATGCTGTCGATCTCCCTGTTCGCACTCACGCCCCCGAGACTAACCGGTCCCCACCGGCCCGAGGCCGCCTGGTCGGTCACACCCGGGGCCGATCAGGCGTCGAAGTCGAGCGAGAGCGTGTCCGTGGTGGGGCTGGACTGGCAGGTGAGGACGTAGCCGGCGGCCAGCTCGTCGGGCTCCAGCGCCCAGTTCGCGGCCATCTGCACGGAGCCGGTGACGACCTTGGCGCGGCAGGTCGAGCAGACGCCGCCCTTGCAGGCGTACGGCAGCTCGCCGCGGTGCCGGAGCGCGGCGTCCAGCACCCGCTCGCCGCGGTCCATGGTGAAGTCGGTGGAGCGTCCGTCCAGGAGGATCGAGACCTCGACGTCGCCGCCCGCGACGGCGACCGGCGGCGGGGGCGGCTCCTCGGCGCGGAACAGCTCGACGTGCACCTTGCCGGCCGCGCCGACCGCGGCCAGCGCGTCGCGGGCCGACCGGACCACGCCCAGCGGCCCGCACCTG
>NZ_JBFAOU010000056.1:0-44413 GCF_040675365.1 Catellatospora sp. NPDC049609
GGCGCGCCCTCGCGTGCCCCCCCGGCGCCCCCCCCCCGCATCTGTGACAGACCCGCGTAGGCCTCTCGTCGCAGGTCGAAACGGTCACCAGCCGGAGGTGCCCGCTTCGCCCTTGAACGGGCCGACGATGTCGCGGGTGATCCACCCGCCGTAGAAGTCTCCCGCCTGCGGGCGGACCCGTTCGCCGTCGACGAGACACTCGTCCAGTTTCGACGGATAGAACGCCGGCATGCCGGCCAGGTCCTCGTAGCCGACGCTCGGCGACTCGTAGGACCAGGCCGCCTCGCGCACGATGACGTCTTCGTCCACGACCAGGTCCCAGTAGGAGGCGGGTCCCTTGAACTCGCAGTAGGTGCTGCGTCCGGCCGGACGCAGCGGCAGGCGCACCGCCGCGCGGGGCACGTAGTACACCGGCGGATGTGAGGTCTCCAGGACCCGCAGCGCCTGCCGGGTGTCGAACACGACCAGGCCGCGGTGCCTGGCGGTGACCTGGCGTTCGCAGCGCTCGCAGCGCGGCGGCCGCGGGTAGTCCCACACGCTCTCGGCCTCGCCCGCCTCCGTACGCCGACCGTGCGCGGCATGCGGCCGCTGTTCGGAGAACCTCATCGCAGCGGGTGCCCGTTGACACGTCTGCCGCTCGGCCACGTGCCGAGGGCACCGCTCGGCGGGCTGTGGACCGCGGTGTCGAACTCGGCGGTGTCGAGCGCGCGGACCGGCGGCACGGGCACGGGGACTGTCACGCCGGCCTGCAGCAAGGGTCGGCCGGTCAGACCGTAGGCGGCGACGGCCTCCATCGCCTTGGCGGCGTCCTTGGCCTTCTCCCGAGCCTCGGCTTCGAGGGCCGACGTCCAGGTCGTGTAGCCGGCCAGCTGCCAACGCGTGTTCTTCGTGATCCTGCCGACCAGTTCCATCGAACGTCCCGCGCACCGGCGTGACAGGTTGCTGATCTTCTCTTCGATGCCCACCATGACCTCCTACGACGGGTGCTCGGCCGCGTATCCGGGCCTCGGTTCCATCGTCGCTGTCGGCGGGCCAGACCCGAGACCGATTCAAAATATTGCGTCGATTCTTGCGTCGAATATTCGGTACTCACCTGGCGCGAGGACCCCATCGGCCTCAAGTGCTGAGCGGCAGGCACCCGTCCGGCGCCACCGGCCGGGCGGTCTCGCGGATTCACCGGGGTTCGAGACGGCTGCGGCCGACCGTGGGCAGCGCCAGGTGCACCGCGTCGTCCAGGCTGACGGGTCGGGTCACGCCGGAGGGCAGCGGGTCCAGCCAGCCGGGACCCACCGCGGCGAGCAGCGCCGGCCGGGGGCGGGCCGCCAGCGCCGTCCGCAGATACTCGGGACCGCCGGTGAGGCTCTGCTGCGACCACACGAACACCGCCGCCGGACCAACCCGCCGGATGGCCTGTGCCAGCGTCGCGGCGGGCACTCTCGCGCCGAGCATGCGGCTGCCGCAGCCCTGCTCGGCCAGCGCGGCCGCGAGCGCCTCCAGCGGCAACGTGTGCTGCTCCTCCTCCGCGCACGCGAGCAGCGTTCTGGTGGCCGCCGCCCCGGTGGGTCGCGGGACGGTCCAGAACACCTCGGTGATGCAGCGCGAGAACAGGTGCTCCACCTCGATCATGTGCTGATCGCACTCCTGTAGCCGGCTGACCTCGCGCAGCGCGGGGCGCAGCAGACGGTCCCAGGCATGGGGCACGCCGTGACCGCGTACCGCGGACACGATCGAGGCGAGCATGGCGGGCATGTCCAGGCGCACGGCGGCGATGACCAGCCCACGGACCGCGGGGTGGTCGCCGGGCGGGGCCGAGCCGGTCTGCGCGGGCGGTGGCGGGCCGTCGAGCGCGACGCGGGCCGCCGCGGCCGCGGGCACCCCCTCCGCCGTCAGGCGGCACATCAGTTCCAGCCGGGCCACGTCTTCGGCGGTGTAGCGGCGGTGCCGGTGTGACTCGTGGCCGGTCGGCCCGAGGCCGTAGCGCTGATGCCAGCTGCGCAGCGTGGTGACGGCCACGCCCAGGTCCCTGGCGACGTCTCCGGCGCTGCGCGGCTCGGTCACATCGGGCGCTCCAGCATCAGGCGGGTCACGCCCAGCAGCCAGGGAGCGTAGGCGCCCGGGTCCGCCTCCGCTGCCGCCGGCAGCGACGCCGGGTCGGCCCAGCGCGTGTCGGCCACCTCCGCCGGGTCGGCGTCGAGCTTCGCGTCCGCCGCCAGCCGGCCCAGCAGCACGTGATCGTGTTCGTGCTCGACGCGGCCGGTGACGGGGTCCTCGGCGCGGTAGCGGTGGACCCCGAGCGGGGTCAACTCGACGCCGGTGACGCCGAGCTCCTCCGACAGCCGCGCCGCCGCGGCTTCGGTGACGGTCTGGGCGGGCGCCGGGTGACCGCAGCAGGCGTTGGCCCAGCGCAGCGGGAAGCGGGTCTTCACCGCCGCGCGCTGCTGCAGCAGCATCCGGCCGGCCCCGTCCAGCAGCAGCACGGAGAAGGCCCGATGCGCCAGGCCCGGTGAGGTGTGCGCGACCTCCACGGTGACCACGCCGACGGTGTCGCCCTGCTCGTCGACGAGCTCGACCAACTGCTGCTCGCGATCGGGCGCGGCACCGGGCAGCAGCACCTCCGGCAGCCTGGTGGCAACGGTTTCCTCCGACATGATGCCAACACTACCCACCGGACGATAATGAGTCGATATCTGCGTCGTTTAGCCGAGCGATGTGCTATCGACCCGGGCCGGGGGTAGGACCCGCACGCACCCCCAACCGACGCAGCGACTGGGCGCCTCGCACCGGGTGGGCTACGTTGTCGGTGAGTCCCGCTGCACAGGTCACCTGGCGCCCCAGGAGGTGCAGTCGTGGATGAGAACTGGCTGGTGGAGACCGTCGACGCCGACGGCAGGCCCTGCGGCGCGGCCCCGGTCGAGCAGGTCCACCGCGCGCCCGGAGTGCTGCATCGCGCGGTGTCGGTCGTGATCGTCGACGACCGGGGGCACCTGCTGCTGCAGCGCCGTTCGGCGAGCAAGCCCACGTTCGCCTCCCGGTGGGATGTTGCGTGCAGCGGGCATCCGCTTCCCGGACAGGCGCCGAGCAAGGCCGCGGCGGTGCGGGTGTACGAGGAGCTGGGCCTGACCGCCGTCGTGGCGGAACCGGTCGGGTGCCTGCGGCACCGGATGCGAGATCCGGCCGGCGGCCGGGTGGAGTACGTCTTCCACCACCTGTACCTGGCCGCGCTGGGCCGGCCGGTGCAGGTGGCAGTGGACCCGCTGGAGGTCGACGAGGTGCGCTGGGTGGTGGCGGCCGACGCCCTGCCGCTCGCCGCCGGCCGACCGCGCGCCTTCACGCCGTGGTTCATCAAGGCGGTCACGGCGACCTTCGCCGCCGCGGTGCTGCTGGGCTGAGCCGCCGACCTGGCGGAGGGCGCGGCACAGCGGTCGCTGCCGCCTGCCGCCACGCAGGCTGTGCGCCTGTCGACATCGCCGACCACGAATAATGTGGGCCAACGCACGTAAAACCGGCAGGCGCGGAGGCGGCGGCCAGGACTAGCGTGCCCGTCATGCTCTCCCGGTTGACCAGCCGCCTGCCCGCCGACCAGGCCACCCGCGCCCTGATCCTGAGCACCCTCGCCGGGTCCACCTCACGCGGCCTGTTCATCACCGTGAGCGTCATCTTCTTCACCCGGTCGGTCGGGCTGTCGGCCGCCGAGGTCGGGCTCGGTCTCACCATCGCGGCGGTGGTCAGCCTGTTCGCCGGGGTGCCCGCCGGGCACCTGGCCGACCGGATCGGCCCGCGCGGCGTCATGGTCACGTTCGGCGTCGCCCGCGCGGCGCTCATGCTCGGCTATCTCGCCGTGGACGGCTTCGTCGGCTTCGTCGTCGTCGCCTGCGGGGTCCAGCTGCTGGAGACGGGGTTCAGCGCGGCCAACGGCGCGCTCATCGCCGGATCGATCCCCGGCGAGCAGCGGGTACGCACCCGTGCCCTGCTGCGCTCGGTCACCAACGTCGGCTGGGCGGTCGGCGCCGTGATCGCGGGCGTGGGGCTGCGGTACGACACCCGGTTCGCGTACACCGTCATCATCGTGGTGTGTGTCGCGATCGCGCTGCTGGCGAGCACCCTGGTGCTGCGCGTGCCGCCGGTCGCCGCGCAGCCGAAGGCGGCGTCGGGCCCGGCGCTGATCGTGCTGCGCGACCGCCCCTACCTCGCCCTGGCGGCGCTGAACGGGGTGCTGTGCATCCACTACGGCATGCTGAACGTGGCGGTGCCGCTGTGGGTGGTCGAGCGCACCGATGCCCCGACCTGGGTGGTCGCCGGGATGACCCTGCTCAACGCGATCGTCGTCGCCCTGTTCCAGGTCCGGGCCAGCCGCGGCACGGGCACCGTCGAGGGCGCGGCCGCGGCACAGCGCGTATCCGGGCTGCTGCTGCTCGGCGCGTGTGTGCTCTACAGCCTCGCGGCCGGGCAGCCGGGCTGGGCGGCCGCGCTGATCCTGTTCGCGGCGGCGGGCGTGCACGTGCTCGCCGAGCTGCGCCAGGCCGCCGGGTCGTGGGGCATCTCGTTCGGCCTCGCCCCCGAGCACGCGCAGGGGCAGTACCAGGGCCTGTTCGGGACCGGGTTCTCGGTCGCCGGGGTGATCGCGCCCGCGCTGCTGGCCACCGTGGTGGTCGGCTGGGGCTGGCCCGGCTGGGTGCTGTTCGGCCTGGTGTACGCCGTCGCGGGGGCAGCGGTGCCGGTCACCGTGCGCTGGGCGCGGCGCGCTCGCGCCCGGGGCGTGCCGGCCGAGACAGAGCTCGCGCTGGCGTAGCGCGGGATCGCCCGTCGGGTTCACCGGCCGCGGCGTCGCGCATCAGCGTCCCACCAGCAGCTCGCCGGCCCCGAACCGGCCACCCGAGTCCGTCGGCGGCGTTCGGCGGGTCGGGCCCGCGTACCAGGACTCGAAGGTAGATTGCCACCAAATCGTGCATAACGGAAGGGTCGGCAGTGCTCACACATCGCTTCGGGGACCTGGAACTCGGCTTCATCTACAGCGACCACGTCCATCCACCGGCGGGCTTCAGGGCCCTGCCCGGAGTGCTCCAGGGCTCGGACTGGATCATGTGCGTCCGCGACGCGACCGGCGGTGACCTGGTGGAGCCGCCCACCCGGCTCAGCGACACGCTGCCGATCTGGGAGCCGGTCGACCCGGTGCCGCCGCAGGGTTACCGGGCGCTGAGCCGGGTCGCGGCGTTTCCGCCCGTGGCCAAGGACCTGCTGGCCTGCGTCCGGGACGACTACTGCCACGCGGCCGACTTCATCAAGGGGCACGTCGTGCTGGAGCCGTACGAGGGCGGCGACCGGGTCTTCCTGCTCCCACCGCACAACCAGACCATCACCCGCCCGCCGTACGTACTCTCGCTGCCGGTCGCGGCCGAGATGGGACAGCTGCCCGTGCCGCCGAGCCTGACCAGCCGGGAACGGCCGGAGTTCGACGACGAATGGCAGCTCTACCGGGCCACGGTCGTGCCGTTCCCCGCCGTGCGCGACGCCGGGCGCGACACCGCCTGGCGCGTCGCCAACTCGCCGTTCTACCGGCTGGAGCTCTGGCGCCGGTACGACCTGGTCGCCTTCCTCGACAACCAGACCACGCTGACCCAGCGCGTCGGCGACACGTACACGACCGGGGTGACCCGGACGGTCACCGACACCTTCACCACGTCGACCACGATCACGGTGAGCGCGCAGGCCGGCGTCGGGATCAAGGGCGTCAACATCGGCGGCAGCGTGAGCGTCGCGGTCACCCTCGGCTACAGCCACGCGGTGGCGGTGGCGCAGATGGAGTCCCGCGCGGTCACCCGGCAGATCGACGTGCCGGCCGGGCACGCCGGCGCCATCTTCGTCGAGGACCACCGGCTCCTGGTCCGGCGCGCGGACGGCTCCGTCGTTCCCGGCGGCGAGCTGGTGTTCAAGGCCAACGAAAGCTTCGTCGCACTGCAGTACCCGCCGGCCGCCGACGGCGACAACCGTCTCGACTTCGTCGACGAGTCCGTCCCGGTGCTCGCCGACGCCTGACCGGCAGGAACGTGACGCAGCGACGAGCGATGCGGCACCCGAAGGGCGGCCCGCCTCCACGGCGGCCGCCCTTCGGCTTTGCCGTCCGGCGGTGACCCGATTGCGGCCCTACGCACTGGTCGCATCCCTTGGCCTGCCACAGGTCGGGCAGCAGCCGCGATCGTGGCGGCATTGATGCGTTGACACGCCTGCATCCCGCCGCTAACCTCGCTGCATCGTTGCACCAGTGTTTCGATGCAGCAGAACATGGATTGCTATATCAGAGGCACTGCAACGATTGTCGGCTCGGGCGACATCTTCCACACCTGTCCGGGGTATCGCACGTACCCTGCGTCGCCGGACAGCACCGTCCCTCCCACCTGGAGAGTGCCCATGCCACACCGGCGCCTACTCGCCGTCATCCTGAGCGCCGCGGTCACCGCCCTGCTGGCCGTGATCGCCGCCCAGCCCGCCAACGCGGCGACCCTGCTCGCCGACGACTTCGAAAGCCACACCACCTTCCCCGCCGGAGGATGGGTCGACGACTCGGACACCGGCACGTGGTCCCTGGCCGCCGACGGATCGGACGTCGCCCGGCAGACCTCCACCGACTCGGAGACGTACCTGCTGGTCAACGGTCAGACGACGTGGCAGAACTACACCGTCTCCGCCCGGGTCAAGGTGGGCTCGACGACCGTCCGCAACGGCATCGTCGCGCGCTTCACCAGCAGCAACAACTACTACAGCCTGCTGCTCCACCAGGGCAAGGTGCTGCTGCAGCGCAAGTCCTCCGGCAGCACCACCGTGCTGCAGCAGGTGGCGGTCTCCTACAGCGCCACCGCCTACTCCCGACTGGCGCTGGAGGTGTCGGGCACCTCGCTCAAGGGCTACGTGGACGGCGTGCTGCACGTGCAGGCCACCGACACCACGCAGGCCGGCGGCCGGATCGGCCTGTACGCTAACGGCGTCGCCTCCTTCGACGACGTGCTGGTGGTGGACGCCGCCGGGCCCGGGCCGAGCAGCCCGGCACCCTCGACGCCGCCCTCCCCCAGCGCCTCCGCGGCGCCCAGCCCTTCGCCCTCGGCGCCCCCTTCCCCCTCCGCGTCGCCCACCAACCCGCCGGCGGGCGGGCGCGTCGTCAACGTCTCCACCTCCAGCCAGCTCACCAGCGCTTTCGCCGGCGCCATCGCCGGTGACCGGATCGTGCTCGCCGACGGCAACTACACGATCGGCAAGCTGTCGGCCAAGCACGGCACCGCGACCGCACCGATCACGATCGTCGCGGCCAACCGCGGGTCGGCCGTCGTCAACGCCGGCCAGCTCGAAGTCCTCGACTCCTCGTACGTGACCTTCGAGGGCCTGCGGTGGACCAACAGCAGCACCCTGAAGGTCACCAGCTCGAACAACATCCGGCTCACCCGCAACCACTTCCGGCTCACCGAGTCGTCCTCGCTGAAGTGGGTGCTGGTGCAGGGCGCGAACAGCCACCACAACCGGATCGACCACAACCTGTTCGAGGAGAAGCACCAGCTCGGCAACTTCATCACCATCGACGGATCGGCCACCCAGCAGTCACAGCACGACCTGATCGACCACAACCACTTCCGCAACATCGGCCCGCGCGCCACCAACGAGATGGAGGCCATCCGCGTCGGCTGGAGCGAGATCTCCCAGTCCAGCGGCTTCACGACCGTCGAGAGCAACCTGTTCGAGAACTGCGACGGCGACCCCGAGATCATTTCGGTGAAGAGCAACGACAACGTCGTGCGCTACAACACGTTCCTGACCTCGCAGGGCACCCTCTCGCACCGGCACGGCAACCGCGGGCAGCTCTACGGCAACTTCTTCCTCGGGGGCGGCAAGGCCGGGACCGGCGGCATCCGGGTGTACGGGCAGGACCACAAGATCTTCAACAACTACTTCCAGGGCCTGACCGGCACCGGCTTCGACGCCGCCCTGCAGCTCGACGGCGGGGACGTGGACACCTCCGGCGCGCTGAGCGCGCACTGGCGCGTCTACCGGCCCACCGTCGTGCACAACACGTTCGTCGGCAACGTGTCCAACATCGAGATCGGTGCCAACTACAGCCTCGCGCCGGTCGACGCGGTCATCGCCGACAACCTGGTCACCGGCGGGCAGGGGAAGCTGTTCAACCAGCTCAAGACGCCGGTGAACCTGACCTACTCCGGCAACGTCGCCTGGCCGACCGGCTCGGCGACGGTGGGGGTCAGCGCTCCGGCGTCCGCGATCCGGGTGGCCGATCCGCTGCTGGCATTCGACGGGACGCTCTACCGCATCGGCACCGGCAGCGCAGCCGTCGACGCCGCGCTCGGCGTATACGCGTACCTCGTCGACGATCTCGACGGGCAGCCGCGCAGCGGCACCGCGGACGTCGGCGCCGACGAGCGGTCCGCCGCCCCGGTCCTGCGGCTCCCGCTCACGGCTGCCCGGGTCGGCCCCAACGCCCCGTAGGCTGCGGCGACATCGCGATGGCGGCCCGCTCCACCAGACCGGGCCGCCATCGCAGTCCCGGCCGGCGCGGGCCCGCCCGCGATCGCCCGGCACCGGGAATCCGGCGACCGGGCGGCTATCGTGATCCAGATGGACGGCAACCGCAAGGTCTTCTACCACCTGCTGGCGAACACCCTGCTGGTGTCGGTGATCAACTTCACGGTGTGGTTCGCGATCACGTTCTACGTCTACCTGCAGACCCGGTCGGTGTTCGCGACCAGCGTCATCGCCGGCATCTTCCTGGTGATGACCGCGCTGACCGGCATCTGGTTCGGCAGTCTCGTCGACCACCACCGCAAGAAGACCGTCATGCAGGGCTCGGCCCTGATCTCGGCCACGCTGTACGCCGCCGCGTTCGTCGTCTACCAGCTGACACCGAGGCACGAGTTCACCGACCCGTCCAGCGTCCTGCTGTGGGCGTTCGTCGTGCTGCTGATGTGCGGCGTGATCGCCGGCAACATCCGCACCATCGCGCTGCCGACGCTGGTCACCGTCCTCATCCCCGAGGCCGAGCGGGACAAGGCCAACGGCCTGGTCGGCAGTGCCGCCGGAGTGTCATTCCTGGTCACGTCCGTGATCAGCGGTGTGCTGGTCGGCGCCAGCGGGATGTTCTGGGTGCTGCTGCTGGCGGTGGGCGTGCTGGCCGTCTCGATGCTGCACCTGGGACTGCTCGCCGTTCGCGAACAACCGACCGGTGAGACGACGCCCGCGACCGACGACCCGTCCGCCGCACCCGCCCGCGAGGTCGACCTGCGCGGCACCCTGCGGGTGGTCCACAACGTGCCGGGGCTGCTGGCACTGATCGTGTTCTCGGCGTTCAACAACTTCCTGGGCGGCGTCTTCATGGCGCTGATGGACGCCTACGGGCTGTCGCTGGTCAGCGTGCAGGCGTGGGGGCTGCTGTGGGGTGTGCTCAGCACCGGGTTCATCGTCGGCGGCCTGCTGGTCGCCCGGACCGGCCTGGGCCGCAACCCGCTGCGCCTGCTGCTCGGCGTCAACGTGGTCCTGTGGACCGTCACCATCCTGTTCCCGCTGCGCTCGTCGGTGGCGCTGCTCGCCGTCGGCATGTACGCCTACATGCTGCTCGTGCCCTACGCCGAGGCCGCCGAGCAGACGATCCTGCAGAAGGTGGTGCCCTACGAGCGGCAGGGCCGGGTCTTCGGGTTCGCCCAGAGTGTCGAGCAGGCCGCCTCGCCGCTGACCGCGTTCCTCATCGGGCCGATCGCCCAGTTCGTGTTCATTCCGCTGATGACCGACGGCGTCGGAGCCGACACGATCGGCGGCTGGTTCGGCGTCGGCGCCGATCGCGGTCTCGCGCTGGTGTTCGTCCTGACCGGTGTGCTCGGGCTGGCCGCCACCGTGCTGGCCCTGCGCAGCGCGCCCTACCGGCGGCTGAGCGGCTACTACCTCCGGCAGCCGGAGCCGGCCGGGCCGGACGCGGAGCCGTCCCCGGACGCGGACGCCGTCGACCTGTCCACCGCGGAAGACCTCGTCGACGACGCTTCGCGTCGCTCGCCGGGCCGCCGGGGCCAGTGATCCGGCGGCCTCGCCCGCGAGGCGGTCACGGTCCTGCGGACGGGTTCGTGACCGCTCCCGCGGTGTCGGCGGCTACTTCACCGCGCCGCTGGTGATGCCGGAGATGATCCTCCGCTGGGCGACGGCGAGCACGGCGACCAGGGGAAGGCTCATCAGGATCACGTAGGCGAAGATGAGGTGCCAGTTGTTGAGGTAGAGCCCGGCGCTGGCGACGCGGAACAGGTTGAGCGGCAGGGTGTCCAGGCGCCCGCCGACGACGAAGAAGGCGTAGAAGACGTCGTTCCAGACGTACAGGCAGACCAGGATGGTCGCGGTCGCCAGCACGGGGCGCAGCATGGGCAGCACGACCCGGACGAAGACCCGCACGGGCGTGGCGCCGTCGATCTGGGCGGCCTCCTCCAGCGACACCGGCACGGTCCGGACGAACCCGGTGACGAAGAAGATGACGGTGGACAGGTAGATGCCCATGTACACCCCGATCATCCCGACGGCGCTGCCGGCGAGTCCGAGCTGGCGGAGCAGCAGCACGACGGTGACGACGGCCGGGGGCAGCACGATGCCGCTGATGGCCAGGGCGTAGAGCGCGGCGTTGAGCCGGCTGGCGCGCCTGGCCAGCACCCAGGCGGCCATCGAGCCGATCACGAGCACCCCGGCGACGGCGGGCACGACCACCAGCAGGCTGCCGAGGAACGCCGCGGGCACCTCGCCTTCGGCCCAGACCTGCCGCAGGTTGTCCAGCAGCTGCCAGTCGCCGGGCGGGGACAGGTTCGGCGTCAGCGCCTCGCCGCGGGACTTGCCGGCCGTCGCGACGACCAGCCACAGCGGTACGCCGATGACGGTGAGGCCGAGCAGCGTCGCGACGATCGGCTGCAGGCGGGTCCAGACCGGGTGGTCGCTGCGGCCGGGGCCCTGGCGGCGGGAGGTCGTGCTCACAGGATCTCCTCGCGCTTGCGCAGGATGCGGATGACGGGGAAGGCCATGAACGCCACGATGAGGAACAGCACCAGGCTCATGGTGGTGGCCTGGGCGAACAGGCCCTGGCCGAAGGTGCGGTAGATGAAGATGTTGAGGATCTCGGTGGTACGGGCGGGGCCGCCGCCGGTGGTGGCCTGCACGATGTCGAAGCCGTTCATCGAGCCGAGCAGCGCGGTGGCGACGTTGAAGGTGACCGCCGGGGCCAGCAGCGGGAACCGGATCCGCCAGAACATGGTCCAGCGGGGTGCGCCGTCGATGCTGCCGGCCTCGGTGAGGTCCTCCGGGATCGTCTTGAGACCGGCGAGGTAGATGAGCATGGACAGGCCCATCCACTTCCAGGCGTGGATCACGGCGACCACGACGATGGTCCACGTCGGGTCGCCCAGCCACGCGATGTCGACGTCCCGGCCGAGCAGCGCGCCGAGCAGGCCGTTGACGCTGCCCTCGGGTTTGAGCAGGGCCTGGAAGATGTAGCCGACGGCGAGCGCGGACATCAGCACCGGCACCAGGAACAGCACGCGGAGGATCTTGTTGGTGCGGGTGTCGCGTTCGAGCAGGACGGCCAGCAGGAACCCGAACAGGTTCTGGAACACCGCGACGAGCACGGCGTACACGACCGTGATGCGCAGGGCGCGGAACAGGGTGCCGTTGGCGGCCAGGTCGGTGAAGTTGTCGAAGCCGACGGGGTTGATCGCGCTCTTGAAGCTGGACCAGTCGGTGAACGCGTAGACGAAGTTGAACACCGTCGGCAGGAAGAAGAAGACCAGCAGGATCGCGAACGCCGGGGCGAGGAACCACATCGGGTGGGTACGCCCGGCGATGCTGCCGCGCGGCTTGACGCCGGCCGGTGCGGGCGCGGCCGCCTGCCGGGGCGCTTGCAGTTTCGCGGGGGTGTCGGTGGCGGTGGGCACGGGGCGGCTCCTAGGCGGGGCGACGGGCGGTGTCCGTCGCCCCGGGCTGGTGGTCGGCGAGCGGCTGGTCAGAAGCCGGCGACGCCGGCGGCCTTGGCGAGCTGGGCGAACTGGTCCTGGGTGGCGGTGGCGACCTGTTCGGGGGTCATGGTCCCGCCGATCATGTCGGCGAGGTTGAGGTACAGGTCGGGGTTGGCCACGGCGAGGGCTTGCATGGAGCCGACCGAGCCGGACAGGGACCTGTGCACGTCGAGCAGGGCCTGCGGGACGCCGGCGGGGCTGGGCACCGACGGCTGCAGCGACAGGGTCTTGCGGTCGGCGATGAAGTCGGCGTAACCGGGACCCATCCAGTAGGACAGCAGCTGGCGGGCGGCGGACTCGCGCTTGGCGTCGCCGGTCTTGAACGCGACCAGGGCGTTGGACTGGTCGGGGATGAACGTGCCGACGTTGCCCGACGGCGCGATCGGGAAGAACCCGATCCTCTTGTCGAGGGTGGCGGTGTCGGCGGTGGCCTGCAGCTGGCCGAAGTACGAGTTGACCTGCACGACCATGGCGGCCTTGCCGTCGAGCAGGGCCTTGCCCTGGTCCTCGAACTTGGCGGTCTTGATGTCGCTGTTGAACAGGCCCTCGTCGATCAGCGACTTGTACTTCTTGATCGCGCCGAGCACGTCGGCGTCGGTGAACTTGGCCTGACCCTTGTTGATCTTCTCCCAGAGGCCGGCCTTGGCCGCGTCGGCGAGCTGCACCTGGACCCACCACTGGGTGGCCCACCGGTCGGCGCCCATCTCGAAGAACGGGGTGACGCCCTTGGCCTTGAGGGCACGGCCGGTCTCGATCATCTCGTCGAAGGTCTTCGGGGTGGCGGTGACGCCGTTGGCCGCGAAGACCTCCTTGTTGTAGTACACGCCCTCGACGGCGGGGCTGGTGACCAGCGCGGCGTAGCGGGTGCCGTCGAGGATGCCCGTGATGTCCTTCAGCCCCGGGTCGAGCTTGCCCAGCCAGGGCGCGTCGGTGAGCGGCTGCAGGTTGCTCCTGGCGTTGAGGGCGGTCAGCATCGACGCGGTCGGCTGCCAGAACGCCAGGTCGGGCTTGTCGCCGGTGGCGACCTTGGTCTGCACGCCCTGCTCGTACGGGTCGGGAATGGTCACGACGGTGACCTTGGCGCCGGTCGCGGCCTGGAAGCCCTCGATGACCTTCTTGGGCACGGTGTTGCTGTTCTGCGCGGCCCAGATGGTCAGGTTGACGCCGTCGAGCGTGGCGGTGGGGTCGGCCCAGGTCGCGGCGGAGCCGTCGGTCTCCGGGGCGGCACCGGGGTCGCTGCAGGCGGTCAGGCCCAGGGTGAGGGCCGCCGCGATGGCGAGGACTTGCCACTTCTTCATCGTGTGATCCTTTTCGGGTGGGGTGGACCCGCTCTGCAGCGCAGGGCGGATAATTTAGCGGGTCAGCGGCCGTCGCGGTGGACGGCCCGCAGGCGCAACGTGCGGGCGGCGGGCACGCCGCCGCCGTCGTCGACCGTCAGGCGGCCGGTGGCCGGGTCGAAGGCGGTGCCGAAGGCGGGCAGGTGGTGCGGGTAGAGCGTGCCGATCTCGACGTGGCGGCCGGCCAGGTGCGGCAGGTGCAGCACGATGCGGCCGGGGTCGGTGCGGTGCCAGACGGTCAGGTAGGTGGTGTCGCCGGCGACCAGGGCGAGGCTGATCCACGCGTCCGACCAGCCGGGCAGGCCCAGCGGCCAGACCGGGACGGCGCGGGCGAGGTCGGCGCGGATCTCCCGGTGGGCGGCGACCGCGTCGCGGACGCTGCCGGCCTGCGCCGGGCTCATGTGGTCCAGGTGCCCGGACAGGTAGAGCCTTCCGAGCAGGCCGGTGCACATGGTGAAGGCGATCTGCTCGTCGGTCATGTCCGGCTGCGGGTAGGCCCAGTTGGCCGCCTGTTCGGGCAGGATCGACATGGGCGCGGCAGCGGCGATCGGCGGGTACAGCAGCGGGTTCTGCTGGTCGGTGGTGGACTGCAGCTGCAGTCGTGACAGCAGCGCGTAGTCCATCCGCATCGCGCCGGACCCGCAGTTCTCCAGGATCAGCCCGGGGTGGCGGTCGAGCACGGCGTCGAGCCAGGCCAGGTGGGCGCGGTTGTGCCCGAGCAGGCCCTGCCCCGGGCTCGCCGCGTCGCGGTCGGTGCCCGCGCCCGGGTCGATGTTGTAGTCCAGCTTGAAGTAGCCCACGCCGAGCTGCTCGACGAGCCGGTCGACGGTCTCGTCCAGGTGCGCAAGCGCGGCGGGGTGGCGCAGGTCGAGGTGGTAGCGGCCGTGCTCGACCACGCGTACGCCGCCGCGCTGGAAGAACGCCTCGGCGGGCAGCTTGTCGGCCAGCGGGCTGCGCACGCCGATGACCTCGGGTTCGAGCCACAGGCCGGGGGTCATGCCGCGGCGGCGGATGTGGGCCAGGACCTCCTCGATGCCGCGCGGGAAGCGGGTCTGCGACGGCTCCCACGCCCCGACGCTGTCCCACCACGTGCCGTCCTCGTCGTACCAGCCCGCGTCGATGCAGAACACCTCGGCGCCGGCCGCGGCGGCGGCGTCGACCAGCGGCAGCAGCTTGGCCGTGGTCGGGTCGCCCATCAGCGTGTTCATGTAGTCGTTGAAGACCACCGGCAGCCCGGCGCGGTCCGGGTGGGGGCGCAGCAGGGCGCGCCGGTGCGCGCTCAGCACCGCCGCCGCGCCGTGCAGTCCCCCGCCGGACACCGCGACCGAAACCGGCACGGTGGTGAACCGCTCGCCCGGTGCCAGCCGGTGCTGCCACTGGTGGTCGATGTCGGTCGGGCCGGTCAGCGCGACGTACGCCCCGTCCAGGCGCTCGCCGACCTCCCAGCGCCAGGCGCCGTTGTGCTCGACCTGCCACAGCCAGGCCCGGCCGGACGGCTCGTGGACCAGCCCGCCGGTCGGCAGCTGCCGGCCGGTCGACCAGGTGCCGTTGCTCATCGCGGCGAACCGGCCGCGGCCGTCCTGCCCGTGCAGGCGCAGGTCCAGGTCGACGGTGGCGCCGTCGCGCAGCATCCGCCGCGACCAGCGGCCCTCGCCGAGCCATTCGCTGTCGCCCCAGACGACCTCGAGGCCGTCGGCGGCCCGGCCGAATCCCGCGCACCACGAGGACACGCCCAGCAGGGTGACCGCCTCGGTGCCGTCGTTGACGACGCTGGTGGCGGCCTGCACGGCGCTGACACCGTCGAGCGAGCGCAGCTCCACGTGCGCCGACAGGCCGGTGACCGCGTCGTGCAGGCTGATGCGCAGGCGGTGCCAGTCGCCGTCGCGGGAGGCGTGGCTGCCGGTGAACGCCAGCCGGCGGCCGACGGCGGTCTCGGAGAACCGGTGGGAGGCGCGGGCCCGTCCGGTCGCGGCGGTGAGGATCTCCACCAGCGGCTGGGCACTGTGCTCCCCCGCGTCGTCCTGGACGCCGGTCGTCGTGCTTACGCTGACCGGGCGGCCCGGCGAGGTGTCCACGACGACGGTCAACGCCGCGTGCCCCCACGTCAGACTCGTCGTGGCGTCCGATGCGTTCAACGTTGCTGCTCCTTGCGGTGAGAAGACGAAGTGCGGTGATCCGGGGCGGCCGGTCCCGCACCGGGTAGGCGGGGAGCGGGACCGGCCGGGCCCGGTTCAGCCCACGGACGCTGCGATCTGGATGAGGTCCAGGTCCGGGGCGTAGGCCGCGGCGTTGGCGAAGGTGATGGTGTTCGCCCCGGCGGCCAGGTCGACGTCGACGACCGTGGTGCGGAAGTTCGACCAGCCCAGCGTGTTGCGGAAGTACGACCGCCGGGCGGCGGCGCCGTTGACGCTGATGTCGGCGTACCGGTCGACGATGTTGCTGTTGTAGTTGGTGGCGCCCGGGCCGAGCTCGCCGTTGGCGTAGGTGACGACCATCCGGTAGCGGCCCGCCGCCGGCACGGTGACGTTGTTGAACCGCAGCGTGTTGCCCGCGCCGTTGCCGACGAAGCCGACGTACTGGCCTCCGGACGCCGCCGTGTTCGAGCCGACGGCGGCCGTGCCCGACCGGGTGTTGGCCGAGGCCTCGGCCTGGTAGGCGGTGATGGTGCCGGTGGTCGCGGTGACGTCGAGGTAGTCCACGTTGATCGCGTCGGCGTCGTCGCCGGTGTAGGCGTTGACCTCGATCTGGTTGATGCCCGCGGTCAGGAACACCTTGGTGGTGACCGTGTTCCAGGTGTTCCAGTTCGCGGTGCCCGGCAGTGCCGGGGTGGCCAGGTCGGCGCCGTTGAGCCGCAGCCGGATCGAGCGGGCGGCCGGGGCGCCGCCGATCGGTCCGGCGGCGTAGCGCAGACCGACGTTGTAGTAACCGTTGGCCGCCGCGTTGACCACGAACTTCGTGCTCGCGTTGCTGCTGGCGCCGTAGCCCTCGGTGAAGTAGGTGCCCGAGTAGCCGGTGTTCGACCCGTAGGTGACGGCGGCCGACCCGCCCAGCGCGGCGTACTCGGCCTCGTAGCGGGTCGTCGAGGCGGCCGAGGTGGTGTCCTTGTTGGGCGTGATGATCACCTGGTAGGCGCTGGCGCCCTTGAGGCCGGTCAGCGGCACGGTGATCTGCCCGCCGGAGACGGTGAAGTCGCCCTCGGTGACCAGGTACGGCCCCGACGACGGGTTCAGGCCGCTGGTGTCGACGCCGAAGACCATCGCGTGCACGCTGCCGCCCAGATAGGACGCCGAGCCGAAGCCCCGCACGACCACGTTGGTGTCGTACGTGCCGCCGGCCGGGTTGTTGCCGCCGAAGATCACCCGGGCCTGCTTCTTGGCCGCGTCCAGCGCCGCCAGACCCTGCAGCGAGCTGCTCGCCGACGGCGGGGTGACGGCGACCGTGTTGCCGGTCAGCTCGCCGTACCACTTGTACAGCCACCAGCCGCCGGTGGCGCGGCTGTTGTGGGTGACCAGGTCGTTGAGCCCGCCGGCGGTCGTCCAGTACGCCAGGCAGCCGTCGACCTTGCTGTTCTCGAACCGGGCGACGTACTGCACGAGGTTGCCGGGCACGCCGAGGTCACCGGAGGAGCGGGCGTACTCGTTGATGTTGATGGGCCGCTGGCTGATGCCCAGGTCGGCTTCGATGTCGCGGTAGTCGGCCAGGTGCGCGTCCCAGCTGGTGAAGAAGTCGTTGCCGAGCTCGTGCCAGGTCGTGACGTGCGGCAGCGCGTTGTTGTTCTTGGCCAGGGTCATGAACGTGCGCATGTCGGCTGCGCGGTAGGAGGCGAAGTTGGGTCCGGCGATCCGGGCCGACGCGTCGATCGAGCGGATCTTGTCGTAGACCTGCTTCCAGTGGGCCGCCATGCCCGTGACGTTGCCCGAGTACCAGATCAGGTCCGGCTCGTTGAACGGCACGTACACGTAGGAGCTGCGGTAGGGGTCGGCGACGACCTTGCGGACCATGGTGTCGACCTTGGCCAGGTAGTCGTTGATGCCGAGGTTCTCGTACGGCCACTGCTGGTAGATGTCCTGCATGTAGATCTGGATGTCGCCGCCGCCGACGCGCTTCCACATCGGAGCGATCTTCAGCGCGTCGCCGTTGGGGTGCTGCAGCCCGTCGGGCGCCTTCTGCGCGGTCACCTTCGGCTTCAGCGTCGACAGCATCACCTGGTTGGGGATGCCCTCGTCGCCCAGGCCGTAGAGGAAACCGGTCGCGCCGTAGCGCAGCGCGCCGGTGTTGACCGCCAGGTCGACGGTGAGCTGCGAGGCGGCGTGCGCGCTGGGGGCGGCGGCGAACACGCCCGCGGCGACGGCCAGCGCGAACAGCGCCGAGCCTGTTCGCCGTCGTATCTGGGCAGAGCGGGTGGAACTCATGGGGCGGACCTCCTCAAGAGAAACCCATCTGTGTGACCGGTCACACGCAACAGTGTGACCGGTCACATGGCTCAGGAGAAGGCCCCGTTACTCATTTGTTACCGGCAAGTGTCCTAACGCCGCGGTGCGGCCGTCGACTCCCGCACCACCAGGTGCGGCGACGCCAGCGCGGGCTCCGGCACCGGCTCACCCGCCAGCTCGGCCACCAGCGCCAGCAGGCAGGCCCGGCCCAGTCCCGCGAAGTCCATCCGCACCGTCGTCAACGACGGCGTCCAGTACGCCGAGCCCGGAACATCGTCGAACCCGACCAGGCTGACGTCGCCGGGCACGTCACGGCCCAGGTCGTACAGCGCCCGCCGCACCGCCAGCGCCGTGTCGTCGTTGCCGCACAGAATCGCGGTGACCCCCGGGTCAGCGGCCAGCCGCCGGCCGGCCTCGTAGGCAGACGGAGCGTCCCAGCCGGCCGCCACCACGTCGGGGATCTCCGCCCACGCCTCCTCCAGCGCCTGCCGCCAGCCCGCCGCACGCCCTCCCGTGCCCGACTCCGACGGGATCGCCACGTGGTGCACGGTCCGATGCCCCAACCCCAGCAGGTGCCTGGTGGCGTCCGCCGCGGCCAGTCGCTCGTCCAGGCAGATCGACGTCCTGCCGGAACCGGCGACCACGCCCGGCTCGATGGCGGCGACCCCCGGCACGTCCCCGGGCAGGCGCCGCAGCACCTCGACACCCTCGGCGTCGAACGCCACCACGACCACCCCGCCGGCGCTGGGGTCGCTCACATACTCCACGGCCTGCACCACGTGCGCGTCCGCCGCCGACTCGACCACCCGCACGGCCACCGTCAGGCCCTGCTCGCGCGCCGACTCCTCGATCCCCTGCAGCGTCATCGCGTACCCGTACAGCGTGGTGTTCGACGTCACGACCGTCACCGCCTTGGCCCGGCCGAGGCCCAGCGCCCGCGCCGCGCGGTTGGGCCGGAACCCCAACCGCTGCATGGCCTCGACGACCTGCCGGCGCGTCTCCTCGCGCACCCGCGGCGAATCGTTCAGCACCCGCGACACGGTCTGGTAGGACACACCGGCCGCCGCCGCCACATCTCTGATGCTCGCCACTACATCCCCCCGCCGACCAACAACGCCGTTCAGCCGACGAACCGCCGCATCGCCATCGTGAACCGTCGGTGATCACCGGTCAACGACCCGGTCGGCAGCCTAGCCTGACGCCGGACCCGGCGGTTGCGGGATGTCGCGGATGACGCGGGCCGGGTTGCCGACGGCGACGACGTCGGCGGGCAGGTCGCGGGTCACCACCGAGCCCGCCCCGACGACGGTGTTGTCGCCGATGGTGACTCCGGCCAGGATGATCGCTCCGCTGCCCAGCCACACGTTGTCGCCGATGGTGATCGGCTCGGCGGCCTCCCACTTGTCGCGGCGCAGCCGCGGGTCGATCGGGTGGGTCGGCGTGAGCAGCTGCACGTTGGTGCCGATCTGCACGTCGTCGCCGATGGTGATCGGCGCGACGTCGAGCGCGACCAGGCCGTAGTTGGCGAACGACCGGGCGCCGATCCGGATGTGGCTGCCGTAGTCGATCCGGATGGGCGGCCGGATGTAGGTGTCCTCGCCCACCGCGCCGAGCAGCTGCTCCAGCAGTTCGCGCTGGCGCTGCGGCTCGCCGATGGAGGTGGCGTTGAACGCCTCCATCAGCCGGGCCGCCCGCTGCATGTGCTCGACGAGTTCGTCGTCGGCGATGTACAGGTCACCGGCCAGCATCCGCTCCCGCATGGAGCGGCCGTCACCCACGTGATCCATGGGTACGAGCGTACGCATGGAGCCGTCCCGCTCGTACAACGAACACGCCTGGTCAGGCGACGTGCCCGGCCGGCGCCGTCGGACTCCGCCCCTATCCTCGGGATATGACGATCAAGCGTATGGACAACGTCGGCATCGTCGTCGACGACCTCGACGCCGCCGTGGCCTTCTTCACCGAGCTCGGCATGGAGCTGGAAGGCAGGACGCCGATCGAGGGAAGCTGGGCGGGAAAGGTGGTCGGGCTCGACGACCTGCGGACCGAGATCGCGATGATGCGGATCCCGGACGCCCCGGGCCGGCTCGAACTGGCCACGTACCACCATCCGAAGGCGATCGTCCCCACGCCGGAGCTCACCGCGGTGAACACGCTGGGCCTGCACCGCGTCATGTTCGCCGTCGACGACATCGAGGACACCCTCGCCCGCCTGCGCCCGCACGGGGCCGAGCTCGTCGGCGAGGTGACCCGCTACGAGGACAGCTACCTGCTCTGCTATCTGCGCGGTCCGGGCGGAATCATCCTCGCGCTGGCCCAGCAGCTGAACTGAGACACCTGCCGTCCCCTCACGGCACTTCTCCGGCGTCCGGCTTCGACCCGCCGGAGCGCCGCCTCGGGCCGGATCGCTGCCACCTTGACAACCGTCGATCGGGTGTCCGATCATCGAGAGAGCGCTCCCTCGAAGATCGTCAAGGTATCGCCCACGCCCGGGGCAGGACTCGTGACAACGACAGCTGGACACTTCGACCGCGTGGTCGCGCGGGCCGCCGTCGCACGGGCCGTGCTGCTCGGCCGGGCCGCCGCGACCCTCGCCGTCGCCGGCGGCGACCTGCGCCTGCGGGCACAGCCCACTCCGCTGGTCGTCGTGGGCCTGCTCGTCCTGCTCACCGCGGTCGTCGCGCTCGTGGCACTGTCCCGCGATCCGCACGTGGTCGCCCATCCCCTGCTCCTGCTGGCGGCGGACGCCACGATCGTCATGGCCGTCCTCGGGATCGGCGACGGCGACGTCGCGTTCTTCTGCTGTGCCGCGGGGGCGAGCGCGCTGGCCGGTGTGCTCATCGGATTCTGGGCGCTGCTGCCGGCCGCGGGCTACGCCGGGCTCGGCTACCTGGTCGCCGCCCATCTGCTCGGCTCGGCACCGGACGCGCCGGGCCTGGCCGCCTTCGTGCTGGCCTTCCCGATCGTCGACGTGCTGGCCGCCGTCGGCGCGGCCGTGGCGACCGCCGCGCTGGCCACCCACCTGCAGCTGTCGGTCGCGCTGGTCGCGTCGGCGCAGCGTACGGCGGCGGCGTCGGAACGGGCACGGCTGGCCCGCGAGCTGCACGACTCGGTCGCCAAGACGCTGCGCGGGGTCTCGTTCGCGGCACTGGCGCTGCCCGCCTCGCTGCGACGGCAGCCGGCCCTGGCCGAGCAGCTGGCCGCGACGGTCTCGGCCGGGGCCACCGCCGCCGTCCGCCAGGCGCAGGAGGTCCTCGAAGGGCTGCGCCTCGACGAGCCGGACCACGAGTTCGGCGCGGCGGTGGACAGGATCTGTCGCCGGTGGACCGAACGCGAAGGTGTCCCGGTGCGGCTGTCGGCCGCGGTGGGCGACCTGCCGGTGGACCTGCGCTATGAGCTGGCCCGGATCCTGCACGAGTCGCTGGAGAACATCGCCCGCCACGCCGGGGCGAGCCTGGTGACGGTGGAGCTCGCGCAAGCCGGCGAGAGCGTCCGGCTGCGCGTCACCGACGACGGGTCCGGCTTCCGGGTGCCGGCCGAGTGGCGCGGCTGCTTCGGCCTGATCGGCATGGCCGAACGGGCCGCCGCCGTCCACGGCACCCTGCGCGTGGTCTCCGCGCCGGGCGCGGGCACGACCGTCCTCGCGGACTGTCCGCTGGCAGCGGCAGCGTACGCCGGAACACCGTCGTGATCTCGGTGATGGTCGTGGACGACAATCCCATCGTCCGGGCCGCCCTCAGTGGCTACCTGGCACTCTGCCCGGACGTACAGGTGTCGGCCGAGGCCGCCGACGGGCGCGAAGCCGTCGCGCTGGCCCGCCGGGACCGGCCCATGGTGACCCTGCTCGACCATCGCATGCCGGTGGCCGACGGGCTCTCGGTGCTCGGCGCGCTGATCGCCCACACGCGCGTGCTGGTGCTCACCAGCGACGCCAGCCCGCACCTCATCGCCGGGATGCTGCGCGGCGGCGCGCGCGGCTACCTGGTGCACGGCGCGTTCGACCCGGCGGAGCTGCACCGCGCGGTGCTCGCCGTGGCGGCCGGGCACGGTTGGCTCTCCCCCGTCGCCGCCGCCGTCGCCGCCGCGGCCGTACGCGAACAGGCCGAACACGAACGCACCCGCCGCGAACTGGCCGAGCGGCGGCGGCTCGCGAAGTCCCGGTTCGGTCTGACGGCACGCGAGCAGGGGGTGCTGGCGCAGCTCGCACAGGGGTTGTCGAACGCCGCCATCGCCCACCGGCTGACGCTGACCGAGAAGACCGTCAAGAACCATCTGCAGCACATCTTCGCCAAGCTCGGCGTCGCCAGCCGCACCGAGGCGGTCGTCGTGTGGACCGGGCAGAGGTGAGGGCGTGTCCGTCGTATCCAGGCGCGTGCTGGGCTGGTCGGCCCTCGTCATGGCCGTCGGCGCCACGATCGCCGTCGTCCCGCCGCTGATCACGCCCGGCCCGCAACGGCATGGCGTGCCCGTCGCCGAACAGCCCGCCGGCTCGCCGACTCCGCAGCCGTCCGCCACACCGGCGCCGGGGACGCCGTCGGCACCCGTGCCGTCGCGGACCTCGCGGCCGCCGAAGGCGGCGGTGCGGGGCACGGCCTCGGCACCCGCGCCGCCGGTGAAGACGCCTGCGGCGATCCGGTTCCGGCCGATCACCGTGCACGCCGCCGATCCGGCCAACATCCGCGTGGGCGCCCGCGTGATCGACTGTCCCACCTGCGTGGACGGCAGCCGGGTCGGCTACATCGGTGGCCCGAACACCCTCGCGGTCCGGATCACGGGCCTGCCGCAGGCGGGTCAGCGTACGGTGACCGTCGTCTACGAGACCGAGCAGCCGCGTACTCTCAAGATCGCCGTCAACGGCGGCCCCGTCCGCGAGCTGGCGCTGGCCGGTGCCAGCAGCTGGCTCATCCCGGTGGAGGTGTCGGTGCGCCTGTGGCTGCCGAAGGGCGCGTGCTGGATCCGGTTCTTCAACGACACCGGCTCGGCCCCCGACATCAACACGATCACGGTCAGCTGACGCCGCCCGGCACGCCCGGCGTCCGGGCGAGCGCCGCAGGAGCGCCCGCCCGGACGTGTGCTCAGAACTGCCCGGCGCTGTTGCACTTGGCCGACTGCACGATGCAGTTCTTCACCCGGTGCCCCTGCGCGTCGTTGTCCCAGGCGTTGACGAAGTCGCCGTGCATCGACGAGGCCATCCCCGACGCCAGCGTGAACCCGTCCGCGCTGCCCACGGCCGGATACGCGATGACGAACGAGACCGACGGGATCGCCACCGGGAACGCGCTCGTGCACGTCCCGTTCGCGGTGTACGCCACGTGCGACTTGTGGTCGGGGCTGTCCAGGTGCACGCCGTCCCAGCAGTCGGGGAAGACGAGCTGGAACATCAGCGTCCCGCCCGGCGAGCAGATCGGCCAGTTGCCGTCGGCGCTGCGGCCGATCTCGCCGCCGGTGGTGCCGCCCACGCAGTAGAACTGGTTCACCGCCCCCGCGGGCGTGGGCACCTGGCGGCCCGCGCTGCCCGCGATCATCTCGAAGCCCAGCGGGAACGGCACCGTCTGGCTCGGGTCGGCCAGCCGCGAGCCGTAGTACACCACGACCCCCTTCGGCTCCACCGCGACGCCGCGCTCGTACAGGGTCGGCACCCAGTACGCCGACAGGTCCGCGGGGGCCGGCGTGCACGTCGTGGCGGTGTTGGCGCGCAGCGTGTCCACCGTGGAGTTGGCGTTGGTGCTGCGGTTGCCGAAGAAGGTGTGCATATGCGACGCGCCGGGCAGCCGCGGGAAGATGATGGGGTCGTCCCGGAACGAGTGGCTGTAGGTGCAGGTCGCGTTGAACTCCGGCACCCGCACGGCGTTGGCCGGTGCCGGCGCCATCGCCATCGCCCGGAACGCGGCCAGCTGCGCGTTCCACTTCACCGGGTCGACCCTCTCCCAGCCGGTGGCCGTGCCACCGCCGGAGCCGAACGACAGCCAGTTGAGGTTGACGAAGTCGGCGCCGCTGGCGGCGTTGGCCATGACCGCGTACACCGACTGGACACCGGCCGGGTGGCTGGTGACGTTCACGGTCTGGGTGACCCAGGCCTGCCAGCCACCCGTCGCCGTGATGGCGAACTGCGCCAGGACCGGGCCGGTCACCGAGCCCGTCCGCAGCTGGACGGTCCCCTGTCCGCCCACGGCGGAGGCGACGCGCACGGAGACGGCCATCGCGCCCGAGGCGCCCAGGTCCACACCGTCGTAGCGCAGCCAGTCCCCCCGGGACAGGTAGCCCACGTCGGAGCCGCCGCCGGTGTCGACGGTCGGCTCGACGACGCCACCGGACTGAGCCGAGTACGCCTCGGCCTGCACCACCGTCTCCGCGGCGGCACCCGCCGACGGCGTCAGCACGACGACGGCCGCGGCCAGCACCATCCCGGCACAGCCGGCGCCGACCGAGACCACCCGCACCCGCCGTCTGATCCAGTCCCTTGTCATGCGCGACCTCCTACGATCTGCGAAGAAAGCGAGTTCTTTGCAACGTAGTTACGGCCGTGAGTCGCATCATGAGGCGAACGCCTCAGCAGACGACGGTTGCGGGGCCCATTTTCTGGATCAGCGGACGCGGCTGCCCAGCGGGCGGCCTCACCAGCGGGAGTTGAACCTGACCTCGCGGCGGGTGGCGTCGGCGGCGGCGAAGGCGAGCAGCCGCTCGCCCTCCTCGGTCAGCTCCTGCACGTCGCGGGTGGGGATCTGGAACAGCGGCCGCACCACCAGCGTCGCCACGCCCTTGCGCCGGGTTATCTGCCACAGCGCCTGGACGAACCCGTCGACCAGGACCGTCCCCGGGATGACACCGGGCACGGCGAACACGTCGCGGCGGTCCCGGTCGTCCATGATCCGCCTGGTGTCGTCGTGGGCGGTCAGGACCGCGTCGAAGTCGGCGAGGTAGCGGGCCGGTGCCGGGGTGTCCGGGTGCGGCAGCGGAGCGCCGGGCAGGTCGAGCAGTTCCGTGCCGTCCTCGTCGCGGTAGGAGACCAGCCGGGTGCCGAGGCCGTCGACGATCTCGCCCAGCCCGGTCAGCCCCGACCAGGCCTGCACGTCGGCGACGGTGGCCGGTCCGAACGCGTTGAGGTAGCGCACCACCAGGTCACCCACGGTCAGCTGCGGGGCGCCGACCGCCCCGAGCCAGTGCTCGGCGCTGGTGTACGCGGGCTGCCCGACCGCGCCCCACAGGCCGTGCGGCGGCACCTGCACCAGCGGCACCCCGGCGCGCACCGCCGTGCCGAGGGCGGCCGGGTCGGCCTGCGGCCACTGTGCGGCGAGTGCGGCGCCCAGCTCCTTCAGGGTGTACGGGCGCTGCTCGACCAGCACCCGCCCGGCGGCGGCGACCTCGGCCGGGTCGGCGCCGTGCAGCCGCTCCCGTGCCGCGGCGCCCAGGTGGCGGTCCTGCACGGACTGCAGCAGCGGCCGCAGGTCCGTGTCGCGGGCGCTGACCAGGTGCGGGGTGGCCCGCATCAGCGCGACGCGCACGGCCGCCCGGGAGGTGGCCAGCCCCGACAGGTCCTCGATCGCGAAGTCGGCCAGCCGCGTCCAGAGCCCGAGGTACGGCGGGTTCGGGGCCTGGGCGGGCAGCCCGACCAGGTGCTCGATCGCCGCCAGCGGTCCCATCGGCGAGCGCTCCAGCAGCAGTTGCCGGGCGAGCAGGGCGCGGTTGAGGTCACGGCGGGTCAGCACGGACGGATCATTTCATGGCGTGCGCTGCCTTCATCACAGCTCATGGCCGAAGAACGCCGCGACCCGGCGCTGCCAGGCAGGCATGAACCGGGGCGGGCGGGCAGGCGAGAGGGTCCCCCGGTGGTTGCGCGAAGGGTGGCGCCCCGGGGAAACGGCCTGGGCGCCCGCAGCGGGTGTCACTCGGCGGGACCGTACAGCCGGGCGACGTCGGGCGAGTCGAGCCAGCCGCTGTACGCCGGCCCCTGCGGCCAGCCCTCCGGGGAGTCCTGCCACTCCTCCTGCCGCCCGTAGGGCAGCACGTCGACCAGGGCGAACGTGTACGTGAGCTGCTCGACTCCCCTACCGCTGGTGTGCCAGGTGCGGTACACGGTCTCGCCGTCGCGCAGGAAGACGTTGAACGCGAACCCGCCACCGGGCGGCGCGCCCACGTCTGCCCCGAACGGGCTGTCGGCGGTGGAGTACCACGTCATCTTGTTGCCGACGCGCTCGGCGTAGGCGAGGGCCGCCTCGATCGGTCCCTGGGTGACGATCACGAATCGCGCGTCGTAGTTGTCCAGGAAGTCCAGCCGGGTGAACGACGAGGTGAGGCTGGTGCAGCCGCCGCACTGCCACTCGGCGTTCGGGTCGGGGTCCCACATGTGGTTGTAGACGATCAGCTGCGACCGGCCGTCGAAGACATCGACGAGCCGGACCGGACCGTCGGCCCCGACCAGGGTGTACTCGGGCATCTTCACCATGGGGAGCCGGCGTCGCTGGGCGGCGATCGCGTCGAGCTCCCGGGTGGCCGCCTTCTCGCGGGCACGCAGCTCGTCCAGCTCCTTGCGCCAGGTGGCGGAGTCGACGACGGGTGGCAGAGCAGCCATGATCAACATCTCCTCGGTCGTCCGGACACTGACCTTCCCCCATTAGATACCCGAGGACCGTCCTGCTCACCCGCCGGCGGCCGCTTCGGACCAGGAAACGCCCGGAACTACCCACAAGCGGGGACGAGGGAGCCGGCCCGGATGCGTGATCCGAGCCGGCTCCCTCGCCTGAACCGGGGGTCAGACCACCGGCTCCACCCAGATGTTGCGGTAGAACAGGTTCGCTCCCGGGTCGCCGTGGTCCTGGAACCGCAGCGGGCCGGGCGCCGAGGTCTCCGCGGCGCCGTTGCCGGTGGGCCCGTTGATCTCGGCGTTGTTGATGACGGTGACACCGTTCCAGACGACCGTGACGCGGGCGTTCTCGGTCTTGGTGGTGCCGTTCCACCGGGCGGCGCGGAACGTGACGTCGTAGGTCTGCCACGTCTGCGGCGCGGTGGCCGCGTTCACCGACGGTGCGATCTTCTCGTAGATCGCGCCGCACTCGTTGTTGGCCAGGGTGGTGTCCCCGAACGAGTCCAGCACCTGCAGCTCGTAGCGGTCCTGCAGGTAGATCCCGCTGTTGGCGCGGGCCTGGCCGGTGACGTCGCCCGGCAGCAGCGGCAGCCAGAACTCGGCGTGCAGCTTGAAGTCACCGAACGCCTGCTTGGACTTGATGTCGCCGCCCAGGACCTCCACGCCGCCGTTGCCGAGCGGCCAGGTGACCGGGGTGCCGTTGGCGTGCTGGAAGTTGTTCATGTTGGTGCCGTCGAACAGCACGATCCTGGTCGGCTGCGTCGTGGTGCCGTACGCCTCGAACTCGTAGATGCGGGCGGCGCCGTTGCCGTCGCTGGCCGGGGTGGTGATGTTGAGCCGGATGTAGCGTGCCGACGCCGCCGTGAAGTTGTGCGTGGTGACGCTGGCGGTGTTGGCGGTGACGGTCGCGACCGTGGTCCAGCTGGTGCCGTTGGTGGACAGCTGGAGGTTGAAGTCGCGGGTGTTCCAGGCGGTGTTCTCCCCGCCCGCGCCGGCGTGCCGGACGACCAGCTGGCTGACCGTCTGCGCGGTGCCGAGGTCGACCTGCAGCCACTTGGTGGCGCCGAGCGAGCACCACTTGTCGGCGTTGCCGCCCGAGACGCTGCCGTTGACCGCCTTCGCCGGGCCTTCGGTCGTGCCGCAGGAGCTGTCGGCGGTGGCCGCCTTGTTCAGCGCCAGGTTGCCCGCCGGCGTCGTCGTCGGCGCGTACGCCTCGAACTCGTAGATGCGGGCCGCGCCGTTGCCGGTGGTGCCGCCGGTGGTGACGTTCAGCCGGATGTATCTGGCCTGCACCGTGGCGATGTTGTGGGTGGTGGTGCTGGCCGTGTTGGCGGTGACGGTCGCCGCCGTGGTCCAGCTCGTGCCGGTGGTGGACGTCTGGATGTTGAAGTCACGGGTGTTCCAGCCCGTGTCCTCCCCGCCCGCGCCGGCGTGCTGCACGACGAACCGGTTGATGCTCTGCGTCGAGCCGAGGTCGACCTGCAGCCACTTGCTCGTGCCGAGCGAGCACCACTTGTCGGCGTTGCCGCCCGAGACGCTGCCGTTGACGGCCTGCGCCGGGCCCTCGGAGGTGGCGCAGGAGCTGTCTGCCGTGGCCGCCTTGTTCAGCGCCAGGTTGCTGGACGGGGCCTGGCCGGGGATGTTGTTGAGGGTGTACCAGACCTCGGTGTTCCACAGCGACTGGCCGTTGGTGGAGCCGAACGGCCGCGGCGAGCGGATGTGCACGACCCGGCCGGCCTTGAGGCCGTTGATCACCAGGGTGACCTTCTTGCCGTCGGCGGACAGGGTCGCCGAGGACACCGTCAGCGTCTCCTCGTCGATCTTCGGGCCGCCGTAGGCCGCCGTCGGGACGTAGCGCCACTGCTTCACGCGGTACTTGGTGGCCAGGTTGGTGGCGGTGGCCGCCGACACCGGCTGGGTGTACTCGATCTCGAAGCCGTTGGACAGGGCCTTCATGTTCAGCATGTCGAAGGCGTTGTTGCCGTTGGGGATCAGCTTCTGCAGGCCGTAGTTCAGCTTGCCGGACTGGCCCCAGTTGCCGCCGCCGCCGATGCCGCCGACGTAGATCGCGCCGTCCGGGCCGACGTTGACCTCGGAGATGCCGGCCTCCAGGCCCTGCGTCATCCGGAACAGGGCGCCCTGGTACTCACCGTTGATCTTCTCGACCGCGGCGCGCTGCAGGCCGCCGTAGGTCACGTCGCCGATGACGAACTGCCCGGTGTACAGGCCGCTGGTCATGTACTTCGGGGTGCTCGGCGAGTTGCCGATCTCGTTCTGCGGCAGCCAGATCACCGGCGGGGTGACCGGGGCGCTGTCGAACGGGCCGGGCGGGTTCAGGTAGTGGTTGAAGAAGCGGCCCTGCTTGATGTGCACCAGCTTCGAGGCCGGCTGCCAGCCGCCCTGGTTGTCGGTGACGAACAGGCCGTTCTCCGGGCCCCAGCCGATGCCGTGCGGGGTCCGCAGGCCGCCGGCGACGTACGTCCACGCCCCGGTGTCCTTGTGAATCTTGATGGTGGTGCCGCGGTTGCCGACCACCTGCGGGTTGGTGGTGTTGCCGCCGTAGTCGATGCCGACCGACAGGTTGAGGTAGAAGTACGGGGCCTCGTACATCAGGCCGAACGCGAACTCGTGGAACGTGCCGCCGTAGGGCCAGGTCGCGACCTGCTGGTACTGGTCGGTCACCTCGTCGCCGTTGGTGTCGACGAGCCTGGTCAGCCGCATCTTCTCCGACACGTAGATGACCCCGTCGACCACCTTCAGGCCCATCGGCTCCTTGAGGGCGCTGGCGACCCGCTTGGTCGTGACCGTGCTCGGGTTGGCGTTGCCGCTCGTGTTGCCCAGGATCCAGACCTCACCGGCCTGCGAGGTGCCCGAGTCGTTGGTGCCACCCCAGGTGCAGATGACCAGGCGGCCGTCGGCCAGCCAGTCCATGCCGGTCACCCGCGGCTCGAAGCCGCTGGGGCGCAGGTTGGCCAGGTTGAAGTTCGGGTGCACGGAGGTCAGCGGCAGGCCGTCACCGGGCGAGTCGCCGGTGCCCTCGCACTCCTTGCGGCCCGGGGCGGTGACCCGCACGACGCCCGCGTCGGTGCTGAGCACCGAGTTCGGCACGGTCACGAACGTGGTCGAGCCGGGCGTCTGCCACTGCAGCGTCAGCTGCTGGCCGCCGCCGGCCTCGAAGTGGTCGATGCGCAGCGCGTGGTAGCCGGTGGTCAGCGTGACCGCGCCGTCCTTGGGCGTCGCGCCGTGCAGGCCGTCGTGGTTGATGACGATGCTGTCGTCGATCAGCAGCCGGGAGCCGTCGTCGCTGATCAGCCGGAAGGTGTAGCTGCCGGCGGTCGGGATGTTCACGTAGCCCAGCGCCTGGGCGTAGAAGTTGTCCTCCAGCCCGAACTGGGCGGCCGTGGTCCAGTCGATCGTCGACATGAGCTTGTCGATGTTGGGGGTCTGCGCCGGCTTGAGGTTGCACAGGCTGCTCAGCGCGACCTGCAGGTCGAAGACCCGCAACGTGATGCCTGGTGTCTGCGGTGGCGGAGCGGCGGCCGCTGCGGTGGCGGGCAACCACCCGGCCGCGGCGATGACCGCTGTCGTGAGGGCACCCGCCATGGTCAGGCGTGCCCATCGGGACGGTGCGAACACTTTTCCTCCAGTGGGAGCGGAGCTGCCGCGCACCTTTTCGCTGTGGCGACGCCGCTCGCAACGGCGTGCCAGGACAACGGAAAAGTGCGTTGTCTGTCCTGAAGCGACCTGGCACGCCGATGCCTGGCACAGAAACTTTAGAATTCTTTTTTCTAGATGTACAGATGTTTCTGTCGCCCGATCACAACTTTTGGCGGTCGTGACAGAAGTGGGGAACGCAGCCCGACGAGCCCGGTGACGGCGAGCCGCGCTCACCCCTTACGCCCGGGCGCAAGTGTTCTTTGACCACCTGGTATCGCGCCACAGCGACTTACGTTTGTCAATACCGCCCAGGAGCGACGCCGCGCCCGGCCGGCTACCAGATGAAGGGGATCAGCCGCTTGCGGGTGGCCGCGTACTCGCGATAGGCGGGCCCGAGATCCCGCAGCAGCTCCCGCTCCTCGATCCTGATCCGGTAGCTCAGGCCACCGGTCGCCGCCGCGGTCACCACGACCACGGCCAGCCAGTTCGCCAGCAGCAGGCCGATCCCCACGCTGAGCAGCAGCAGCCCGGTGTACCCCGGGTGCCGGACCACCCGGTACGGCCCGGCGGTGATCACCGGCTGGTCGCCGCTGGTCTGCACGGTGAAGGTGAAGTACCGGCCGAGGGTGCGGATGCTCCAGATCCGCAGCACGATGCCGAACGCCACCAGCCCGCACCCGATCCAGCCGACCACGGCGCTTGGCGGTAGAGCCGCCGACGGCACCCAGCGCGCGACCGCGACCGCCGCGACCAGGCCGGCGCCGATGGCGAGCACCACCACCTCGCGACTGCCTCGATCGGCCCGGCTCGCGTCGGCGCGGACCACCCGCGACTGGCGCACCTCCACCAGCACCCACACCAGGCCGAGCGCGATCAGGATCCCGCGGGCGAGCGCCGACAGCTGCACCCGCCGACCCTACTGCGCGCCAGGCCCGCAGGCCGCGAGCCCACCGCGTCCGCCGCCGTGCCGGCTCACCGCAGCACGGCGCGCAGGCGGTCGTAGGTCGGCGCGAGCTCGCGCAGCGCGGCCGCCGCCGCCGGCAGGTCACCGGTCACCATCGGGTGCTGCATCGAGCCGACCAGCCGCGCCTGCGTCGCCGCGATGGCCGCGGCCTCGTCGTACCCGGCCAGCAGCAGGCAGTCGGCGGTGTCGCTGAGCCGGCGCGCACCGACCCGGATCGCGAAGTAGATCAGGTGCTCGCGCATGCCGTCGCCGGCGCCCGCCTCGATCAGCTGCGCGGTCCGCTCCGCGGCCTCGCCGTTGGCCAGGCTGCCCGGCGGCATCTCCAGGTCCGGGCACGCCGACAGGTAGCCGATCGCGGCCGGGATGATGGACCTGATCGCGTCGGCGTCGGCGACGTCGGCCGTCTTCACGAAGTCCGTCCGCATCGTGAACGCCTCGCCGTAGCTCACCGTGTCGGCGCGCCAGGCGGCCGTGAAGTCCCCGATCGGCACCTGCGCGTACGGGTAGCCGTGCGGGTCGTGCATGAGCACCCGCCGGTCGTCCACGTCGAGCACCACCACGAAATGGTCGGCGCCGATCGGGCCGGTCATCTCAGGCTGGTGGTGCAGGTGGCCCATCTCCACCGGCCCGACCCAGACCGGGCCCCGCCGGGCCGCGGCCGCCAGGCGGGCCAGCGCCTCGTCGGCGTCGCCGCCCTTGCTGACGGTGGACGTCCAGCCGAGCGCCGCCAGGGCCCGGTCGAAGCCGAGCTCGGGATTCCAGCCGTACCCGTCGAAGAACATGAGCGTGCCGCCGATGAGCTGCATGCCGAACGGACCGGCGGTGGTGACCTCGATGACGGCGGTCGACGGCGCCTGCGCGCCGAGCAGCATGGCGAACGAGTTGGCGTAGCAGTACGGGCCGCTGCCCACGTAGGGAAGGTGGCGCATGGGGGTCCCTTCGGTCACCGCGACACCGGGCACGCGACGTCGAACCGCGCCCCGGTGCCGGGGTAGATCTCGTACGGATGGCCGGTGCAGACCAGGTCGGGGCGGGCATCGGTCCAGGCCTCCACCGCGTCGTAGACGCGGAGGATGAGCGGAAGGTCCTCGTGGCCCGCCGGCACGGGCAGGTAGACCGCGGTGTGCGCGGGCACCAGGCGGATGTGCAGGTCGTCGACCGGCTCGACGCTGCCGTCGTAGGTCACGGCGACCTCGACCAGGCCGTCGCTGTCCGGGGTGACCAGGTCGTGGAAGGACACGAGCCTGCTGCCGTCACCGGCCAGGCCCGAGGCACGCAGGTGCGCCCGGATGTCCCGGTCGGCGGCGCTGATCAGCTCGGGCAGGGTGGTGGAGTCGACCCGGCGGGTGCGGCACAGCACCTTCGTGGCCGGCACCTCCCGCTCGGCGACCGCACCGGTGAGCCCGGGGTCGGCCGGTGCCTGCAGCGCGTCGAGCGCGGCCGCCCGCTCGTCGAGCAGGTCGCGCTGCGCCCGCAGCCATCCGCGCAGCTCCAGCTCACGAGCCTGCGGGGTGAGGTCGGCCAGGTGCCCGATCCGGTTCAGGGGCAGCCCGAGCCGGCGCAGCCTGCCCAGCAGCCGGGCGCGCGGCAGCTGATCGGGCGTGTAGCAGCGGTAACCGGTCGCCGGCTCCACCCAGGCGGGCAGGAGCAGGCCCAGGTCGGCGTACAGCCGCAGCGCCTTAGGCGACAGCCGGGCGGCCGCGCCGAACTCACCCGCCAGGAGATGTCTCTTCTGCACGCGGCAAGTCTGCGGCGTGCCCTTGGGGCGAGGTCAAGCCGTGGCCGTGCCCAGGCTCAGGCGGCAGGCCTGCGCGGCGTGGGTGCGGATACGCTCGCCGGACCATCCTGGGAGCCTGGCTGACGGGCTCCCCCGGGCGGCTTCGGCCGATCGGGCGAATACGGATCGGTTACGGCGTGTGTCCTTGGCGACGGGCGTCCGGCCGGGCACTCTGTAGCCCGTGCTCGGCCGGACCACGCGCCGAGGTCTTCCCCGGGGGTTGGTCATGGACCTGGTACAGGAGTACGTGCGCCGGTATCTGGTCGCACAGCGCGAGGCGGAGCGCAGTCTCGCGGACGCGGTCGACAAGCTGAAGGCCAGCGGGCACCGGATCATCGACGGTGGCCAGACCAGCCAGTCCACGTGGCAGTACACCGACTGGCACACCGGGGAGGTCATCGCGAGCGGCGACGCCGGCACGAGCGACGACGAGGTGCTCGCCGCGCTGGACCCCGACGACATGTACCTGCACATCGACAACATCGAGCGGCAGCCGGTCGAGCCCGAGAATCCGGGGATCCCGCAGAGCCTGGCCAGCGCGCTGGAGGACTGGGTCGACCTGCTGACCACGCCGGATGAGGACATCGCCCGGTTCGTGGGGTGGTCGGTGGAGGACGTCGCCGCCGCCAGGTAGCGCCCGGAGGTCTCCGACAACGCCGAGGCCCGCCGCGGCGCCTGCCTGTCGGCGGTTTCGCGTCACCTCGATCGTCTACGAGCACGCGCCGTCGAGGTGCACCCCACCCGGACGGGTCAGTTGCTGTAGAGGTACTTCACCCCGGACATCGCCATGGCGCTGACGCGGGAGCCGGGGACGCCCGTGCTGAGGTTGCGCCAGCCCATGTGGCTGCTCGCCTCGTGGACGTATCCACCGGCCGAGGTGTAGATCAGCTTCTCGCCGTTGTTGTCGACCGCCGCGATGCCGGCGTCCGAGACTCCGGCGATGCCGGTCCACATGCTCGCCCAGCCGGCGTTGCTGGCCGCCTCGTACACCGCGCCGCCGTTCACCACGTAGAGGATCTTCGTGGAGCCGTACGCGATGGCCGCCACGGCCGAGCCGCGCACGCCGGAGTTGAGGTTGCGCCAGCCGTTGGCGCTGCTGGCTTCGTGCACGTAACCGCCGACGATGCTGTAGATGTACTTGACGCCGTTGACCTGGATCACCGAGATGGACGAGGTGCCGACCCCGCCGATGCCGGTGTTGAGGTTGCGCCACGCGTTGGCGCTGTGCGCCTCGTGCACGTAGCCGCCGACCACGGAGTAGATGTACTTGACGCTGTCGAGGTGCAGCGCCGCCAGCGCCGTGCCCTGCGCACCCTGGATCCCGGTCCACAGGTTCAGCCAGCCGGTGCTGCTCGCCGCCTCGAACACCTGCCCGCCTCGCAGGCTGTAGATAATCTTCGTACCGCCGGCCCCGATCGCCGCCGTCGACGAACCGGTCACCGGCCCGTTGGCGCCCCCGACCCCCAGCGCCCGCCAGCCGTTGTTGCTGGCCGCCTCGAACACCTGCCGCGCCGCCGCCGCGCGGGCCTGGGCCAGGAGCTGCTCGGCGACGGGCCGTGCCTCGTCGTAGCGGGTCGGGAAGGCCGATCGCTGCACACCCTGCGCGACCTGTCCGGCCGTCCAGGAGGGGTTCGCCGCGGCCAGCGGGATCGCGCGGCTGAAGAACGAGTTGCTGGCGAACCGCACGTCCAGGATCTGTGCCGCGGTGCCCCAGCCCTGCGAGGGCCGCTGCTGGAAGACCCCGAGCGAGTCCCGGTCGCCGCAGTTGAGGTTGTTCATGTGCGACTCGACCCAGCCCGCCTCGAAGCCGGCGAGCAGCACACGCTCGCTGGCGCCCAGCTCCGTGGCCACGGCGTACACGACGTGCAGGACCGCGGGGTCGGCGCTGGAGGGAATGGACCCGCAGGCGGCGTGCGCCGCGGTCGCGGGAGACAGCGGTTCCCACGCCACGAGTCCGGCGGTGGCGGCGAACAGACCCAGGGCGCTGCGGCGGGTGATGGCTGGCACAGGTTCCTCCGGCGAGGTGGGGGCAGAGGCGGTCGGCCGCCGCCAGGTCGGGTGGCGGCCCATCCGAGAATCGCCGGCGGACCCGAAAGTCCCGACCGATGCTCGGCACCGCGCGCGGCGATGTCGGTCGCACGCGGCGTCAGCAGCGTACATTTAGGACCGTACATTCGATGTACATTGCTGGGCATCGGTCCTCGTAGGACGGGTCAGCCCCCACCGTCGTCCAGCGGGCGCGCGGCCCGACCGGTCAGCGCGGCACGGCGAGGTCGGCGGGGCACGTCGGTGACGCCGCGGTGACGGTCCCCGCGTGGCAGCCGCGGCCTATCGTCGACCCGTGAATGACGACTTCGAGCAGGAGACCGGGCCGGGCCGCTTCCGCGGCGCCGACTGGCCCGACGGCGGCGGCGACCCGTTCGACGGCCGCCTGCCCTACGCCGGCCTGTTCTACTGGGCGCACGAGAAGCCCTCCCGGGTCTTCCCTGCCGAGCAGACACCCGATGACACTGCCCTGTACGCGGCGATCCCGATGGGGTACACGACGCTCGCCCTGCTGGAGCGGGTCGCGCTGGTGACCGGCGGGCGGTGCCGCAGGCGCTGGAAGGCGGGCGGCAGCCGGGCCGTCGCCACCCCTCTTCAGCAGTTCCAGCTGCTCCTACCGCCCACCGGCCCCGACGGCGGCTACCTGCTGCTGGGTGCCACGTGGCCCGAGCGGTTCGCCGTCCGCGACGCCGAGCGGCTGTCCGCGCGCACCGGCGGCCGGGTCCTGGTCTGCCGCCCGCTGGAACACCACAACTGGCACTGACCACCGGCGGGCCGCCGGGCAACGTCAGGTCCGGACGGCGCGGGCGGCGGTGGTGATGAGTTGTCGCGCCCGTACCCGTCATATCTAGGACGGGGCACGACGACGCGGAAGGATGACGTGATGAGTGGGAACACGCGGTTGCAGGAGCCGGGCGGGAGCGGGCTGGCCGAGGTCGACGAGCCGGCGTTCTCCGGGCTGGCGGAGCGGCACCGGCGGGAGCTGCACGTGCACTGCTACCGGATGCTCGGCTCGTTCGAGGACGCCGAGGACACCGTGCAGGAGACGTTCCTGCGGGCTTGGCGGCGGCGGGAGACCTTCCAGGGGCGGTCGACGTTCCGGGCCTGGCTGTACCGGATCGCCACCAACGCCTGCCTGGACCTGCTCGCCAAGTGCCGGCCGGAGCCGGCCACCGGCGGCGAGGTGCTGTGGCTGCAGCCCTACCCGGACCGGCTGCTCGACGAGCTGCCCGCGGGCGACGCCGACGACCCGCATGCCGTCGCCGTCGCGCGGGAGACGCTCGAACTGGCGTACCTGGTCGCGGTCCAGCACCTGGCGCCGCGCCCGCGGGCCGTGCTGATCCTGCGGGACGTGCTCGGCTGGCCGGCGAAGGAGGTCGCGGACCTGCTCGGGGACTCCGTCAACTCCGTCAACAGCGCACTGCAGCGGGCCCGCGCCGGCATGCGGGAGCACCTGCCCACCGAGCGGCAGGACTGGACCGGCGGCGAGCTGGACGCCGGGACCCGCGAGCTGGTGCGCCGCTACACCGACGCCTGCCTGGCCACGGACATCGCCGAGGTCGCCACCCTGCTGCGGGACGACGTGCGCTGCTCGATGCCGCCCACGCCGGGCCTGCACGTCGGGCGCGAGGCGGTGGTGAAGGACTGGGCCGACAGCGGCTTCGCGGACATGGAGCACCTGCGCGCCGTCCTCACCTCCGTGAACCGGCAGCCCGCCGTCGCCTTCTACCACCGGCGCGAGCCGGACGGCGCGTACCTGCCGCTGACGATCGACGTCCTGCGCGTCACCGGCGGGGCGATCACCGAGATCGTCACGTTCCACGACGACCGGTTCCCGCGCCTGGGGCTGCCGGAGCTCCTGCCGGCGGACGGCACGGAGTAGGTCGACCGGCGAGAGTGGCTCCCGTGCAGGCGGCGCGGCCGGTGCCGGCCGCGCCGCCTGCACCGGTGGTCAGGTCACCCGCAGGGTGATGACGGCGGGCCGCCCGCCGTCGCGGGGCACGGTCACGGTGCCGTCCCCCGGTCGCACCGCCCGGATCTCCCACTCGCGGGCACCGCTCCCGGTCACGTTCGCGATGCGGATGAGCAGCACCGCGTCGCCGGTCACCGCGGGTTCGGGCCCGCCTTCCGGGCCCGTCAGGCGCAGCGTCGCCGTCTGGCCCACGCTCAGCGGCACCACCGCGCCGTCGTCGGCCTCGGTCAGCACGCGGGGCCTGCCTTCCTCGGTGGTACGCGTGACCTGCGGCGTGGCCGGTGACGCCGACGGCGCGGCGGCGGGCCCGCCGGCCCCGCACCCGGTGAGGAGTGCGAGGACGACGAGCCCGGCCAGGCGTGGGTCAGCCGCCATCGCGCAGGTTGAACCGCTCGAGGATCTTCTGCTGCCCCAGCAGCTGGACCTTGGTGGCGGACGCGTTGTGGTAGACCGCCTCCGCCGCCGCGACCGCGGCACCGAACGTGCTGTCGGCGACGCCGTCACCGTTGGTGTCGACGGGCGTGCCCAGGTCGTAGGACCCGTTGGCGAAGTTCAGCCACGCGGCGAGCAGCTGCTTGGAGACCAGCGCCCGCGGGTCGCTGGACGTGCTGCTCAGGATCGCGTGGGCCTGCTGCACCGTGAGCGGTCCGTAGACAGAGCTCATGAAGGACACGATAGCCAGGTAGCAGTCCAGTCGCGCCTGAGTGAAGTCGTTCGGCGGTTTGGCGTCGTACTGGACCTTCCAGTAGCCCTGGCTGCGGGCCCGGTCGGCGTTGCCGGTGATGATCACCGTGGCGTCGTCGGCGGCCGTGCCGCCGTCGTCGTCGCGGCTGGTGAACGTCAGCGTGTACAGGCACGCGTCGGCGTAGACGTGTGACCTGGCGGCCGTGACGTCACGCGGCTGGATCGACGGGCTCTTCGCCGGGTCGGTCGCGGGCGGGTTCACCAGCGAGCTCAGTGCGTCCGACGTGCCGTCGCCCCAGGCCCAGGTCAGCGTGAGGTCGTCGCTGCCCGGGTCGGTGGACGAGCCGGTGACCTGGACCGGTTCGCCGGCGTGCGTGACGAACGCCTGCTGCCCCTGGTAGGTGGTCTGGCCGTCACCGGAGATCACCGCGGTCGGGTTGACGTTGGTGATGGTCGCGGCGATCGTGGCGCAGGTGATGACGTCGTCGTCGGCGGCGCAGACCTCGATCGCGTACACCCCGTTGTCGCCGTAGGTGTGCGGGACCGAGAAGGTCAGCGTCGCGTCGGGCCGGACGTTCTCCAGCGTGCCGGTCAGCGGCTGCGGACCGGTGCCGTCGTCCCAGTTCACCGTGGCGGTCAGCGGGTCGAGCCAGCCCGGGTCGCTGATCTTCCCGGACAGCGTGATGCCGCTGTTCTCCGGCGTCGCCACGATCTGGTTCAGGGTCACCGCGGGCGCGACGTTGGTCACGGTCACCGTCGCGGTGTCCGTGTCGGTGTTGCCGGCGCTGTCGGTGACCCGCACGCCGACGGTGAAGACGCCGTCCTGACCGACCCGCGTGAACGGGACGGACTGGCCGGTGGCGTCGTCGAACTGACCGTCGTCGTCGAGATCCCACGCGAAGGCGGTGAGATCGCCCGCCGACGGGTCGGTGCCCTTGGCCGAGCCCGCCGCGCTGAGCTGGACGTCGGTGCCCTCGGACGTGCTGTAGGGGCCGCCGGCGTCGGCGGTCGGCAGGCACGCCGCCGGGACGGTCGAGTCGGCCGTCTCGGTCGCCTGGTCCGCGCTGGAGGACGCGTTCGCCCCCATGCCCCGGCTGGCGAAGATCCGCCAGAGCAGGCACTGGTTGGCGCCGCCGGTGTTGGTCATGTCGGCGGCGAGGATGCCGTCGCGGGCGTCGAGGTAGCTCGGCGACGAGACGGTGTTCTTCATACCGTCGATGACGATCTGCTGGGTGTATCCGATGCCCTTGGCCTCGCGGATGTCGTACACCGTCGCGGCCCAGATCTCGCCGTTGCGGTGCACGCCGCGGGCCGGGTCGAAGCTCGCCCAGGTCTCGGTCGAGGTGTCGTAGGCCTGCGACCGGATGCCGGTCGCGGTGTTGGCCGTGACGTACTCGCCGACCGTGGCGTCACCCCACTTCAGGAACGAGATCGTGTCGCTCCAGCCCTCGCCCAGCGCCCCGGTCTGCGGGCCGCCGCCGAGGCTGCCGCCGCCGACCAGGCGGTTGGACACGCCGTGGCCGTACTCGTGGGCGATGACGTCGCCGTCGAGCGACCCGTCCCGCCAGGGCCGGCCCGGCTGCCACATGTACATCTGCATGCGGGGGCTGCCGCCGTCGCCGGGCGTGCCGAAGTTGGCGTTGTTGAGGCAGCGTACGGCCACCGGGTTCGGCGGGTCGGTCATGCAGCCGAAGTCCCAGCCGTCCTGCGCCTCGGCGAGCACCGGGTCGTTGCCGCTGCCGCCCCGGCCGAAGTTGTCGACCTGGAAGTTGCCCGACGCCTCGTCGAAGCCCAGCCCGTAGAGGTAGTCGTGCATGACGTTGGTGTAGTAGAAGAGCTGGGTCGTGATCGCGTCGAGGTCGGCGTCGAGGTTGGCCTGCGTCGCGGCCGCGTTCGTCCGCCAGGCGTCGGTGAACGGGTAGTTGAAGTGCTGGTGGTCCGGGTCACCGCCGGCGGGGGTCTGCGGGCGCATGGCGTCGTTGCCGGTGTCCGAGGCGTTGTTGTCGCCGTCCTCATCGCGGTAGGCGTTGACGTTGTTTCCCTGCGTGAGGCGATCGGCGACCCAGGAGCCGTCGATCCCGCTGAACGGCGTGACCTGCCGGGTCGCCCCGGTCACGTCGGGGTGCTGCCCGGTGAAGACCGTGCCCTCCGGGCCGCTGTGCTGGTATCGGCTCTGCTCCTGCAGGACCTTGCCGGTGGCCGCGTCGACGAGCGACTCGGTCCACGACCCGCCGGAGACCTCGACGTCGGTCAACCACGCCGGACGCAGCGTCGACGTGTGGTCGGGCGCATACCAGACCAGCTCGGCGGAGACGTCGTGCGGGTGGGCCAGGCGCTGGGCGTACACGTTGGGGAAGGTCTGGCGGCCCTTGTTCTTGTTGTCGGCGCCCTTGAGCGGCGTCTTGGCCTTGGCGCCCCGGGCGGCCGCGGCCCGGTCGAGCGCGTGGCCCGCGGTGAGGGCGACGTCGCCGGAGGTCGGCGCGGTGGCGAGCCAGCCGCCGATCAGGGTCAGCCGCCCCTGCCTGTCGACCGTGGCGGTCAGCAGCGCGCCGTGCACGCGCATGCCGTCGACGGCCTGGCCGACGGTCACCTGGCGCACGCCGTTGTGCTTGGTGACATAGGACGAGGTCACCCTCAGCTGGGCGACCTGCGCCGCGGTCAGGCCGAACTGCGCCCGATTGTCGCGGATGTAGCCGAGCACGACCTGCTCGGCGGGGCTCTTCGACGGCTCGGTGAGGTGACCCCCGGAATTGAAGATCATCCGGGCGTGTCCGGTCGCCGGATCCTTGCGAACCGAGGACGCGACGCCCGAACCACGCGGGTCCGGCGCGGGCGCCGCGGTCGCCACGGCGGGGACGAGCGCCAGGGCGAGCCCGAGCACGGTCGCCGACGCGAGCGCTGATCTGTTCTGTCGGCCAGTCATGCGGCCACGACCCCCTACGGTGGGTGCTCCCGGATCTCCCTGTGAGCCCGGGACTGCGGCCGACGTTAGGGGCGCGGTGGGGCGCCTTCTGTCCGCAAGTTGTCCTCAGTGGAATGGTTGTTGACTAAGTAGCCGGTTGTCGACAAAGGACCCGAAAGCGGTCGTCCCGGCGCAGGGTCATCGCCTCGCGAACGTGACACGTCACCGTCACGTGACATCAGCCGAAGAGACGATGTCCAGCCCGCCACGCTGCGCGGCCCGCCACCGGTCGGCTGCGCCGCTACGCCGGATCCGGGGCGTCGGCGGTGGCCGCCGGATCGGTCAGGAACGCCATGACGATGTCCTCGACGTTCCCGCTCAGCAGGGTCACGCCGTGGCTGACGCTGGAGCGGATGATCAGCTTCTTGTGCTTGGCGACCGACAGGCCGTACAGCTCCCTGGCATGGTCGGCGAAAGTGCCGTCCAGGTCGCCCGCGATGAGCAGGGTCGGCGCGTCCAGTTTCGTGACGGCGGTCAGCGCGTCGGCGTCGTACACGGTCGGAGCGGACAGGGCGACCACGCCGTCGACCGGTGGAGTGGTGGCCGCCGACGCCGCCAGGGCCACGGTGCCCCCGCGCGAGGCCCCGATGACGAAGACGCGCTTGACTCCCCCGGCCCGCAGGTGGGCGATGCCGGCCCGGGCGACGTCGACGGCGTCGCGGGAGGTGATGTCCGGCGACAGTGCCCGGTAGCCGCGCTGCGCCAGGATCAGCGCGAACGGGTACCACTGGCAGGCGGTGCCGTCGAGCTGGTGCAGCAGGACGACACCGGTGTCTCCCGTGCCGACCTGGATCGCGGCCGTCATGTCCTGCTCGGCGTCGGTGATCGCGACCAGCGGGCTGCGGTCGTCCAGGCAGTCGATGTTCGCGCTGTCGATCACGCGCTGGCGGGCCGCCGCGCTCGGATCGAGCGGCGCCGGCGTGCTCGCGCCGCACGCCGCGACGACGGGGAGGACGACGGCGGCGAGGAGGCCGCGGGTGACGGTCGTGGTGATTCTCATGGCAGTGGAGACCCGCCGGACGGCCTGTTCCGTGGGGCCGATTCTGGAAAATGAGTGCGACCTCGGTCACGCCTGATCCTTCCGCAGCGGCGGGCGGGTGACCGGCCCCGGTCGACGCTGCACGCAGCGGAGACGCAGCCGTGCCGCCCGCCGCTGCCGGAAGGATCAGGCGTGACCGCCGGCGGGGCCGTTGTCAGGCGATGTCGCGGCGGCGGTTGAGCACGATGCCGATGGCGCCGGCGACCAGCGACCAGCCGGTCAGCACCAGCACGCCGACCCACCACGGCGCGGCCTGCGGATACAGCTTCTCCGGCGAGACCATGACCTGCGACGCGATGGGCGGCATGATGACGGCGGAGGTCAGCACCCAGTCGCCGTGGATGAGATAGGCCCGGATGAGGTTGAACACGCCGATCCCGCCGACGAATCCTCCCAGGTAGATGATCATCGCGGTGACCACGGCGCCGATCTGGCTGTTGATGAGCGTGCCGAGCCCGAAGCCGAGCAGCGCCCACAGCAGGTACGCGACCAGGTTGAAGATGATCGCGCGCTGGACCGGCCATGCGGTCAGGGAGTTCGTCAGCCCGATGTTGTCGAAGAACAGCAACCCGGCCCCGACCGACAGGGCGCGCGACACGAGCCAGAAGAGGACCGCGAGTCCGAGGACGGCGAAGAGCTTGCCGAACACCACCCGGGTCCGCTGCGGTGTGGTCAGGAACGTGGCCGTCGCGGTCTGGTACTGGAACTCGTTGGTGATGACCAGGGCGCCCAGCAGCATCACCAGCAGCAGGCCGAAGAACTGGCCGCTGGTGAAGATGTTGCCGGCCGCGTTGACCGCCTGCAGCTGCAGGTCGTGCAGCTGCGCGAACTCCGCCTTGGCCGCGGCGACCTCCGCCGCGCTCATGCCGCGGCCCGGCCGGAACACCGCCGTGGTGTCCCGCGCCCGGGCGAGGTGCTCGGCCGCCTCGGACATGTTGATGAACAGCGCGAGCCCGGTGAAGACCACCGACGCGATGCCGAACAGCCACCACGCGTTGGTGGTGGTGATCTTCCGGATCTCGCTGCGCACGAGCCGGAGCCCCGGGACGCCGACCTCGGCGATGACCGGGCGCTGCGCGGCCGGGGCCGCCTGTAGGGTCGCGGTCATCGGATGTCCGCCTTTCCGGCCGTCAGCTGAAGGAAAACGTTCTCGAGGTCGCGCCGCTCCACGGTCAGCTCGTGGATCTCGGCGCCCGCCCGCATCGCCGCCGCCCCGATCGCCGGCCCGTCCGCGCCCACGATCCGCAGCGCCCCGCCCTCGATGGGCGTGGCCGTGATCGCGGCACCCAGCTCGGCGACGAGCGCCTCCGGGCGGGGCGTGCGCACGAGCATCTGTGCGCCACCGGCCGAGTCGATGACCTCGGCCACCGGACCCTGCCGAACCAGCCTCCCCGCCGCGATGATCACGACGTCGTCGGCGAGCAGCTCCATCTCCGACAGCAGGTGGCTGGACACGAGGACCGTGCGGCCCTCGTCGGCCAGCGACTTGAGCAGGTCCCGCATCCAGCGGATGCCCTCGGGGTCCAGACCGTTGGCGGGCTCGTCCAGGATGAGCACGTCCGGGTCGCCCAGCAGCGCCGCGGCGATGCCCAGCCGCTGCCGCATGCCCAGCGAGTACCCCTTGAACTTGCGGTTCGCGGCGGGCGCCAGCCCGACCGTGGCCAGCACGTCGTCGGCCCGGCCGACGGGGATCCCGGCCGCGTCGCACAGGATGCGCAGGTGGTTGCGGCCGGTGCGGCCGCGGTGCGCGCCCGACGCCTCCAGCAGCGCGCCGACCTTGCGGATGGGATCGGTGAGGTCGGCGTAGCGCCGGCCGCCGATCGTCGCGGTCCCCGCCGTGGGACGGACCAGGTTCAGCACCATGCGCAGCGTGGTCGTCTTGCCCGCGCCGTTCGGCCCCAGGAAGCCGGTGACCCGGCCCGGGCTGACGGTGAACGACAGGTCGTCGACCGCGCGCACGTTCTTGTACACCTTGGTCAGCCCACGGACAGCTATACCATCGTCGGCCATCGGCCAGCTCTCTTTCGGTTGATACATAGAAGCGTGATGCATAGTAGTTCTAGGTATCGGCCGCACGCAAGAACGGCCTGGCAGCGACCGGCGGCGACCGGCGTGGCCACGGCGCCCCGGTGCTACCCGGTCCGGGGAAGCGGTCGAGCCCGCCGTCAGAAAGCGGAACGAATGGTGCCGCCGTCGACCCGGATGGTCGCGCCGCTGACGTAGTCCGCGTAGCCGCTGCACAGGTACGCGACCGCCCCGGCGATCTCGTGAGGACGGCCGAAGCGGCCGATGTCGTTGGGCACCCAGTCGTTCGCGGCGGCCCGCTCGATCTGCTCCCACGTCCCCGACCAGCCATGGTCTGGTGCGATGTTGGTGACGAGCTCCTGCACCGAGTCGACCAGGATCGCACCCGGCGAGACCACGTTGGAGGTGACACCGCTGTCCTTCAGCTCGCGGGCCAGCGACACGGCGAGGTTGTGCCGGGCGGCGAGCGTGGCGTTGTAGTGCGGCTGAGCGGCGATCGGCTGGGAGGCCAGACCGCCGCCGATCTGGATGACGCGGCCCCAGCCGCGTTCCCGCATCTGCGGCACGAGCCGCTGAACCATCCGGACGCCGGAGATGACGTTGGTGTTGTACGTCGACGCCCAGAGCTCGGGCGTGGCGTCGGTCCAGGAGAGGTGATCGTAGACGCCGGCGTTGTTGACCAGGATGTCGACCGGCCCGTCGGCGAGGGCCGCGGCGGCGACGGCGTCCGCGCCCGCATCGGTGGACAGGTCGCCGATCGCGACGGCGGCGGTGCCGCCCTCGGCCCGGACGGCTTCGGCGACCGCGTTCGCCCGGTCGGCGCCGCGGCCGTGGATGACGACCGCGGGCGCGCTGTGGCGGCTCGCCGAGGAGGCGGGCATGACCTACTTCGGCACGTCCGCGCCGTACC
>NZ_JBFAOU010000057.1:0-43069 GCF_040675365.1 Catellatospora sp. NPDC049609
AAACGCTACCTGGCCCGCGAGATCTACCAGATCATCACCGCTGAACACCCTTATGGATGCCAAGCCTCAGCGGCTTGACATCCATAAGAGCATCCTCCGCCGAGCCACGAGCCGCGACGTGGCATCCGCCGAGCCAGGTTTCGCGTCGTGGCGCGGGCCGGGTGGCAGGCGCGGGTGAGCCCGCGATCGTCGGCCGGGGACGCTAGCCGCGGTCGACCGTGGCGTCCTGGGCGGCCGCCGCGCGGTCGCGGGCCCGGCGGGCGGCCAGGCCGCGCAGGGCGGCGACGCCGATGACCAGCCAGACCAGGTTGACGGCGGCGGACGGCAGGGCGCGGTGGACGACCGCGTTGACCGCCAGCGCGACCGACCCGCCCAGGTTGAGCAGCTGGTACGCCACCCCCGCGGCGAGCCGCCCGCTGGACAGCAGCCCGTACGCCAGCAGCAGCGCGGCCGCCCCGAGCCAGCCGACCGCCTCGACGAGCACGTCCATCACGGCACCAGCGCGTACGCCCGCACCGGGAAGGTGCCGAAGTCGCGCACCGGGACCGGCACCGCGTGCAGGCGGGCGCCGTGCACGGGCAGCGCGGACAGGTTGGTCAGGTGCTCCAGCACCGGGATGCCCGCGCCGAGCAGGATGGTGTGCGCCGGGCGCTCGCCGCCGTCGGTGCAGTCGATGTTGACGCTGTCGATCCCGACCAGCCGCGCACCAGCGGTGACCAGGTGCTTCGCGCCGTCCTCGGTCAGGTACGGGGCCGGGCCGCCGTACTGCTCGGTGCGCCAGTGCCGGTCCCAGCCGGTGTGCAGCAGCACCGCCCGGCCCGCCACGTCGTGGGCGGCCAGCGCCTGCGCGGTGATGCCGCGCTCGGCCGCGCCCTCGACGCGCACCACGGTCACCGGCAGGTTCGCCAAGGACTCCAGCGGCAGCCCGGCCAGGTCGGTGCCGCCCTCGTAGCGGTGGAACGGGGCGTCGACGTACGTGCCGGTGTTGCTCACCATGCTGATCCGGTCGATGGTGAACTCGGTGCCCTCGGCGTAGACGCCGCGCGACGCCGCGCGGGTCAGGTGCGGGATGATCTCCGGTCCGGGCAGCCCCGGGTACGTCGTCATGCCGGCCTCGACGACGTGGCTCAGGTCGATCAGGCGGGCGCCGGCGTCCGGCGACCCGTTAGACCGCTCCGCGCCGGACGGGCCGCCGCGCGAGCCCTTGTGCGCCTCGGCGAAGACCTCCACGCCGGTCAGCTCGACGCGGTCCACCATGAGCAGGCCGAGGTGCGCGACGAACAGCCGGGCCAGCGCGTCCGCGGTGACGTCCGGGCCGGGCACGTCCAGCCGGAAGCCCTGGGCTTGCAGGCCGCCGCCGTTGGAGAAGGTCACGTTCGCGTCGAAGGACGCGCGGTACTCGGTCATGATCCCATCGTCGCGCCCGCCCGCGTTCAGCACCAGCGAGGCTTTCTGCATCCCGTATGTAGCCTGACTTCATGCAGATCGACCCGCGCCGCCTGGCGGTGCTGCGCGCCGTGGCCGACGCGGGCGGCGTGCTCGCCGCGGCGGCGGTGCTGCACCTGACCCCGTCCGCGGTCTCGCAGCACATCGCGCGCCTGGAGGCGGAGACCGGGGTGACCCTGCTCGACCGGTCGCAGCTGGGCGGGCGGCGGGCCGCCGGGCTGACCCCCGCCGGGCGGATGCTCGCCGGGCACGCCGCGCGGCTGGGCGAGGTGCTGGCCGCGGCCGAGCACGACCTCGCCGCGTACACGGGCCAGGTGGCCGGGCCGGTGACCGTGGGCGCGTTCCCCACCGCGATCCGGCATCTGGTCGTGCCCGCGACGGCGGAGCTGGCCGCCACCGCGCCGAGCGTGTCGGTGCGCATCCGGCAGTTCGAGCCCGAGCCGGGGCGCGCCGCGCTGCGCACCGGCGAGCTGGACCTGCTCATCGTGGAGGCCGACGCCGCCGATCCGCTGCGCGCCCCGGCGGGCCTGGTCGCGACGAAGCTGCTCGACGACCCGTACCGCATCGTGGTGCCGCGCGCGTGGGGGCCGGTGAGCGATCTGGACGTGCTGCGCGACCGGCCGTGGGTGGACGGCCCGGCGGGCACCGCCGTGCGCCGCGTGCTGGACCGCCTCTGCGCCCGGCACGGCCTGACCCTCGACCGCCACCACGAGTGCCTGGAGTTCCCCGCCGCCCTGTCGGTCGTCGCCGCCGGCCTCGCCGCCGCCGTCATCCCCGCCCTGGCCCAACCCGAACACCACCCCGGCGTCCGCGTCATCGCCTCACCCCTACCCGGCGCCCGCCGCCTCGAACTCCTCCACCGCCGCGGCCGCCACGAACCCACCCCCGCCGCCCGCCTCCTCGCCACCACCCTCACCACCCCCTGACCCCGCCCCCGCTGCGGCGATCTTGCGTGGACTGTGGGTACGACACGCACTTATGGGGCATATCCCTAACAGTTCGCGCAAGATCGTCGCGATCTTGGGGTCAGTCCAGGGTGTTGGAGAGGTGGGTGGCGAGGGGGGCGAGGGCGCGGTAGGCGGGGTCGGAGAGCTTGCCGTCGTCGCGGAGTTTGTCGAGGCGTTCGAGCAGGTCCTGGGCTTTGTCGGCGGCTTCGTCGCCGTCGTGGCGCAGGCGCTTCTCAATGTCCTGCACGCGTTTGCGCAGGTCGGCGGCGTCCTTGCCGGTCAGGCCCCCGGACCTGGCGAGCCGGTCGATCTCGCGGCGCAGCCGGCCGAGCTGGTCGCCGGGGCGGGCGGGGCCGGTGGGGGAGCGTGGTGCCGACGCGGGGGTCACGGCGGCCGGGTTCGGGGTGGCCGAGGGCCCGGCCTGGGTGGCGGGCGGGGTCGGGCTGCCGAGGGCGTACACGATGAACAGCAGGCCCGCGACGATCGCGACGATGCCGGTGGTGGCCCACACCACGGGCCGCAGCCAGCGGTCGGGGCGCTCGGGCCGGCGGCGGACCGGCGCGGCGGGCACCTCCGGCGGCGGGGGTGGCGGCACGGCGGCGACGCCGATGAGCGTGCCGGGCGGCCGTGCCGCTCCGGACCCCGGCCCCGCGGCGCCGGCCGGATACGCGGACCCGCCCGGCGCCACGACCGACCCGGCCGCATACGCGGGCGCGCTCGGGGTCACGGCGGGGCCGGCCGGGTGCGAAGGCACGCCGGGGACCGTGGCGGTGCCGGGAAGGTACGCGGTCGTGGCGGTCGCGCCGACGGCGGACAGCAGCGCGGCGGCGTGCTCGGCGCTGCCGGGCCGGTCGCCGGGGTCGGCGGCGGTGAGCTGCTCGACCAGCTCGGCGAGCTCCGGCGCGACGCCGGCCCGTTGCAGGTCGGCGCTGACGCCGGACAGCGCGCCGGGCACGTCGCGGCCGACCGGGGGCGGGGCGCCGGTGAGCATGGCGTAGAGGGTGCAGCCGAGGCCGTACAGGTCGGTGCGGGGATCGACCGGGCCGCCCGCGGCCTGCTCCGGGGCGGTATAGCCGCGGGTGCCCGCGACCAGCGACGGGTAGGCCGCCTCCTGCCAGGCCGCGATGCCGAAGTCGCACACCTTGACCAGGCCGGACGTGGACAGCAGCAGGTTGGCAGGGGTGACGTCGCGGTGCACCATGCCCGCGGCGTGCGCCGCGGCCAGCGCCGCGCAGGTCTGCACGGCGACGTCGACGGCCTGCGCCCACGGCAGCGGCCCGTCCTGGAGCACGGTGGACACGCTCGGCCCGTCGACCAGCTCCATCACCACGTACGCCTCATCGGCGTCGACGGCGACGTCGTACACGGCCACGATGTGCGGGTGGGAGAGCGCGGCGACGGCCTGGGCCTCGCGCCAGAAGCGCTGGCGCATGCCGGCGTCGGCGAACATCGCCGGGTCGAGGATCTTCACCGCGACGGCACGGCGCAGCCGCAGGTCGTACCCGCGCCAGACGGTGGCCATGCCGCCGTGGCCGACCTCCTCGTCCACGCGGTAGCGCCCACCCAGCGTCCTGCTCACCCCGTTCGCCTACCCGGCCGGCCGGGCGCCAAACCCGGCCGGGTCAGCGGAGCCGCCCGGTGTCCATCCTGCGCTGCGCTCCCGACGGTCACCGGACGGCCGCTCCGCCGGGCTCCCGGCGAGGTTTAGGCCGATCTTGGGAAGCGTTTAAGGTCTCCACAAGGGACTTCTCGTTAGCGTTCGGTCATCGCCGCGCAGCGCGGCCGACGGCAGAACGGAGTTCCCATCCATGCGAAGACTGGTCGCCTCCCCGCTCGTGGCCCTCGGGTTCGCGGCGGCGTCGCTGACGGTCGCGTCGCCCGCCTCCGCGCACGGCTACGTGTCGTCGCCGCCGAGCCGTCAGGCGCTGTGCGCGTCGGGCCGCGTCGGCGACTGCGGGCCCATCCAGTACGAGCCGCAGAGCGTCGAGGGGCCCAAGGGCCAGCGCAACTGCCACGGCGGCCTCGGCCGGTTCGCGGTGCTGAACGACGACGGCCGCAACTGGCCCGCGACGCCGGTCGGCACGTCGGTGACGTTCAACTGGGTGCTCACCGCCCGGCACTCCACCAGCAGCTGGGAGTACTGGATCGGGGACCGGCGCGTGGCCTTCTTCGAAGACGGCGGCAAGCAGCCGAACGCGACGGTGTCGCACCAGGTGAGCCTCGCCGGGTTCAGTGGCCGGCAGAAGCTGCTCGCGATCTGGAACATCGGCGACACCCCGATGGCCTTCTACAACTGCATCGACCTGCAGGTCGGCGGCGGTGGCGGCACCCCGGTCCCGACGGCGTCGCCGACCGCCCGGCCCACCGCGCGGCCCACGGCCACGCCGAGCGTGCGGCCCAGCGCCCGCCCGTCCGCGACGCCGAGCGCCGTGCCGACGACCCGCCCGACGCCGCCGACCGTGCCCTCGGGGTCCGAGTGGGCGCCCGGCACCACGTACCGGACCGGGGACGAGGTGACCTACCAGGGTCTGCGTTACCGCTGCCGGCAGTCGCACACCTCGATCGTCACCTGGGAGCCGTCGTACTACACGCTCGCGCTCTGGCTGCCGATCTGACCCAGGCTCCGGCGGGCCGTACCACCAGGCGGCCCGCCGGTCCACCCTCGCCCCCGGACAGGACCGTGCCCATGAGAAAGCTCCACCTCGCCGCCGTCGCGCTCGCCGCGGCACTGCTCGCCGGGTGCGGCTCGGCAGCGCCCGAGCCGGTCGGGCGCGCGCAGACGGCGCCACCGGCCGCCGACGCGACGTACAACGACACCGACGTGACGTTCCTGCAGATGATGATCGCCCACCACGGCCAGACGCTGGAGATCCTGAAGCTGGCCCACACCCGCGGCACCAGCGAGCAGGTCGCGCTGCTGACCGGCGCGATCGAGGCCACCCAGACCACCGAGCTCGAGGTGATGAAGGGCTGGCTGGCGAGCTGGGGCGAAGCCGCCACCGGCGGGCACGCGTCGCACGCCGCGCACGCCTCCCACGCGGCGGGCGGGGCGCTGCCGATCACCGCCGCCGACGAGATGGCCTCGCTGCGCAAGGCGAGCACCGCCCAGTTCCAGACCGTGTTCCTCAACGTCCTGATCGGCCACCAGCACAGCGCGATCGAAATGGCCCGGCAGGAGACCGGCGGCGGCGTCAACCCGCAGGCCAAGGAGCTGGCCCAGCGGATCGACCGGTCCCGCACCGAGCAGATCAAGCAGCTGCTCGCCATGGTCGCGAGCTGAGCCCCCAGCCCGCTTCGCGTTCCGCCCGCGCGTCTCTCCCTCGCGCGGGCGGAGCCCGGCCCGAGGCGCCCCCACGGCGGCGTCCCCGTTGTTACGATCGACCGGCGTCGTTGCGACGCGACCGGCGACGGCCACCCCGCGGTGGCCGTTTTCCTGTTCCGGGCCGGTCTCTCATTCCACGGGAGGACGATCGTGAGCGCCCAGACCCCACCGCCCGGGTTCGTGACCGCCGACCTCGGCCAGGCCGTCGGCGGGTACTACGACCGGACCGCCGACCTGTACGCCCAGCTGTGGGGTGACGACATCCACCTCGGGTTCTGGGACGAGGGCGAGCGGCCGGGCGCGGGCGGCGCCGACCGGCACGCCGCCACCGAGCGGCTGATCCGCGAACTGGTGGAGTTCGCCGGGATCGCGCCGGGGTCGCGGGTGCTCGACGTCGGCTGCGGCCACGGCGGTCCCGCGCTGTATTTGGCGGGGCGGCTGGGCTGCGCGGTCGACGGCATCACCCTCAGCGCCGAGCAGGTCTCGCGGGCCACCGCGCGGGCGGCGCAGACGGGCCTGTCCGCCCGGACCGCGTTCCGGGTGGCCGACGTGCTCGGCGGCGGGCTCGCCGAAGGTGCGTACGACGTGGTGTGGGCGATGGAGAGCCTCATGCACATCGCCGACCGGCCCGCGTTCTTCGCGACGGCGCTGCGCGCGCTGCGGCCGGGCGGGGTGCTGGCCCTCAACACCTGGGCGGTACGCGAGGGCGCGCTCGACGCCGCCGAGACCGACCTGGTGCGCCGGATCCTGCACAGCCAGGTGCTGCCCAGCCTCGACTCGATCGAGGCGCACCAGCGTATGGCCGAGGCCGCCGGGTTCACCCTGGTGCGCACGGCCGACTGGAGCACGCAGACCGCCGGCTCCTGGGACCCCGAGTTCGCCCTGCTGGAGCAGCCCGAGGGCGGCCGGGAGTACATGATGGAGCTGGCCCGCGAACGCGGCGCCGACGTGCTGCGCTTCTTCGCCGCGGTGCCGCTCATGCGCAAGGGCTTCGCGACCGGCGTCATCACCTGCGGCGCGCTCGCCGCGGTCAAGCCCGCGCCGGGCGCCGGCGGCGAGGTAGCTTGACGGGATGGACTCCGGAGCGGTCACCGTCGCACGCACCGGCACCGCACGCGGCGAGCTGGTGCTGCGGGAGAGCGGCGGGCACTACGAGGTGATCAGCAACGGGGTGTTCCTCATGGACACCCGGGCCGGGGAGTCGGAGCGGCTGCTGGTGCGGGCCGCGCTTCAGGCCGTGCCGCCCGGCGCGCGGCTGCTGATCGGCGGTCTCGGCGTGGGCTTCTCGCTGGCCGAGGCCGTCTCATCCACCCGCGCCGCCGAGATCGTCGTGGTGGAGATCGAGCCCGCGCTGGTCGGCTGGCACCGCGACCACCTGGCCCCGTTCAGCGCGGGCGCGCTCGGCGACCCGCGGGTGCGGGTGGTCACCGCCGACATCGCCGCCTGGCTGCGCGACACGGACGAGCGGTTCGACGCGATCTGCCTCGACGTCGACAACGGTCCGGACTGGACGGTCTTCGACGCCAACGCGGAGCTGTACGCCGGGGACGGCCTGGCGCTGCTGCGCTCGCGCCTGGCGCCCGGCGGCGTGCTCGCGGTGTGGAGCGCGTCGGCGTCCCCGGCGTACGCGCAGCGCCTCGCCGCCGCCGTCGGGCCGGTGCGGACCCTCGCGGTCGAGGTGGCGCGAGGCGAGCCGGACGTCGTCTACCTGGCCCGCCACGAAGTCGAAAATCCGGTGTAAGAAACAGGGGCCGGTGCGCACTACCCCGTGACGGCATCAATATCGCCCGAGGGAGCACACGAGGTGACACCAGACCCCGCAGCGCGGCTGACCGCGCTCTACGAACGACATCACCGCCAGGTGTACGCGTACGCGGTCAGCCGGGCCGGCCGCCCGCTCGCCGACGACGTCGTCAGCGAGACGTACCTCGTCGCCTGGCGGCGCCTGGCCGACGTGCCCGCGCAGCCGCTGCCGTGGCTGCTGGGCGTGGCCCGCAACGTCATGCACGAGCGATACCGCGACCAGGTCCGGCAGGCCGGGCTGGCCGCGGAGATGGCGCGGTGGGTGCGCGACGCCGAGGACGTCGCCGACGGGGTGACCGAACGCGTGGCGACGCTGTCCGCGCTGGCCTGGCTGCCCGACCGCGACCGCGAGATCCTCACCCTCACCGCCTGGCACGGCCTGACCACGGGGCAGGCCGCGCGCGTCCTCGGCTGCTCCCGCGCTACCTTCCTGGTCCGCCTGCACCGCGCCCGCAAACGGCTGGAGCAGGTCCTGTCCGCCGCATCCGCCGTCCCCACCAGCACTTCGACCCGCAGGAGAGTCACCGATGAACAACGTGTCGCAGCGGCTGGCTGAGGTGCGCCCGGCCGCGCTCGACGGCGATCCCGCCGCCCTGGACCTCGCCGCCATCACCGCCCAGCCCCAGCCGGGGCCGCGCCGGGCCGCGCCGCGGCGCCGCCTGGTGCTCGCCGCGACCGCGTTCGCCGCGGCGCTGGCCATCGCCGGGATCAACCAGCTCACCCACCCCACCGCCGGCCCCGCGCCGGAACCGGGCGAGGTGCCCCACGCGGCCGGGCCCGCCGACGCGCGCCAGCTGCTGCTCGTCGCCGCCGAGCGCACGGCGCTGCAGGGCGACGGCACCGACCGCTACTGGCACCAGACGTCCCAGCTGGGCAACCGGTACGACGTCGGCGGCTACTTCGTGCTCGGCCGCACGGAGATGGAGACCTGGCTGCCCACGTTCGCCGGGGGCACGCCGGTCAAGTGCGGCACCTGGCTGGGCGCCGAGCCGGCCTCCGACGCCGACCTGGCCGCCTGGCAGCAGGCCGGCTCGCCCACGAGCTGGAACAGCGCGCCCCGCAACGACCCGAATGTCGGCCGCCCGATCGACTCGCAGCCCGGCGCCCGCAAGTGCGGCGGCGGCCCGGCGATGACATACCAGCTCGGCGGGGCCGACCTCACCCCGGCGCAGCTGGAGGAGCTGCCCGCCGATCCGGCCGCGCTCAAGGAGCTGATCCTGACCGGCGAGGCGGCACAGCGCACCGCCGAGGGCTACCAGCCCGCCGACCCCGCCCGCTACCAGGCCGAGGTGCTGTTCTCGGCCGCCACCGAGCTGCTGCTGCGCCTGCCGGTCAGCGGCCAGGTGCGCGGCGCGGCCTACGCGATGCTCGCCGACCTGCCGGACATCACCCTCGTCGCACAGGCCACGGACCAGCTCGGCCGGACCGGCGCCGGGGTCGAGTACACGTACCGCAACGCCGACGGCCCCGACCACACGCACCGCCTGGTCGTCGACCTCGCCACGGGCGCGATGCTGGCCGAGGAGGTCCGCGAGGCCGGCAGCACCGCCCTGCGCCACTACACCGTGGTGAGCGGGACGGAGTTCACCGCCGAGGCGCCCCCCGCCAGCTGACCGCCTTTCCACCCCTGCACTCGAAGCTCCGTTCACGCTGGTCCACCAGCATGAACGGAGCTTCGAACATCCCCGGGCCGGCGCCTGAATGGTGCCGGGAGTGGGTGGGGTCAGCGGGTATCGCGGACGGCCTGGCGGCGGGCGCCCGCGGCGCGGCTGGAGGCCTGGCGCTTGCGCAGGCCGGGGCTGTCGGGCGCCTGCCGGGGCCGCTGGTCACCGGGTGTGGCCTTGCGGCGGGCGGTCGCCGGGCGCGGCGGGGCGGTGTTGCGTTCGCGGCGCGCGGCGGCGAGCCGCTCCTGCTTGAGCGCCGCGGCGCTGGCCTTGGCGACCACCGCGAGCTGGCGGCTGACCCGGGCGAGCGCCTCCTCGATCACCTCGGCCTTGTCGCGGTTGCGCTGGTTGACCGGGTTGGCCTTGCCGCGCCCGCCGGACTCCGCGACCTGCGAGCTGGCCTGGCGGCGGTAGAGCTTGACGTACTTGTTGCGCGCGCGGCGCACCCGGTCGTGCAGGTCCAGCAGGGCGTCCTCGTCGAGCACGGTCAGCGCGTCGCGTTCGGTGCTGCGGACGAGCGCGAACTCGTCCTCGCTCAGCGAGTTGATCAGCGCGGTCATCTCGGTCCTCCACCTGCGTAAATACGCTCGTAGACGCACAAAAGCCTAGGGCGGCTCGTGTCGTCGTGCGAGCGGATCGGGCAGATCCGTGCCGTCGGCCCGATCGGCCCGGCCGATGCACGATCCGCCGATCTGCGCTGGGAGGGCCGGCCGCGAGGGCTGCCCCCGATCGTCGTCGGCCGGAACCGGGTCGTCTCCTGACCTTCCCGGTTTCCTGACCGAAGCCTGGCTGTGGGCGAAGGCGAAGGGTGGCACGATCACCCACCACCAGGCCGGTACCAGCCGCGGAAGGCGAGTCATGGACAACGGGGAACTGATCCGCTTCCTGCGGGCCAAGCTCGACGCCGACGAACACCACGTCGTCTACGTACAGGCGGTCAACCCGCCCGGCCAGCCGGTCCTGCTGGAGAGCACCGTCGACGCGCTGGACATGATCCGGACGGTCGTCGACCTCTACGCCGAGGTCGAGCACCTGGACACCCCCGAGGGTGCCGGCTCGGGTGACGCGTACGCGGCCGGACGCGCCGCCGGTCTCGGGCAGGCGGTGCGGCGGCTCGCCGCGATCTACCACGAGGATCCGGCGTTCCGCGCCGAATGGCGTCCCTGGTAGCGGACCCGGAGGGCGCCGAACCCGGTGCCTGAGGGCACACCGGAGCGGGCGGCTTCCGGCAGACTGAGCCGATGACCATCGACGATCATCTGCGGCTGGCCGCCGAACTCTGTGACCGGGTGGTGTTCGAGGGCGATGCCGGCGTGCTGCCGCAGGCCGATCGGGCGCTCGACGCCGTCGAGGCCGCACTCGTCCTGGCCCGGGGCCGGGTGCTGCACGCACGCTTCCTGGACGAGCACGTCTCGGACCCGCGCGAGCTCGTCCTGTTCGAACGCGCCGCCGAACTCTACGAAGCCGTCGGCGACACCCGCGGTCTGGCGCGGGCCCGGTTCCACGCCGGCACCTTCCATCAGCTGGTACGCGGTGACAACGCCGCCGCCGGTGCCGAGTTCGCCCGCGCCCGTGACCTGGCGGAGCAGGCCGGGGACGACCTGACGCTGTCCTACGCCCTGCGGCACATGGGCGTGGTGGCGCACCAGGCCGGCCGGCTGGACGAGGCCCGCGAGCACCTGGAGGAGTCCACCCGGCTGCGCCGGGCGCAGGGCTTTCCCGCGGGCGTCGCGGCGAACCTCGTCGGGCTGGCGTACCTCGCGCATGCGCAGGGACGCCACGACGACACGACCGCGCTGCTCGACGAGGCAGAGGCGCTCGCCCTGTCCAGCAACGCCCACCGCATCGCCGGCCAGATCGCGCAGCTGCGAGCGAACCCGCAGTGAGCCGTCGACGTGCGGGGCCCGAGCCCGTCGAGCGGCGCCGGGCCATTCGGTAAGTCGCGGCAGCCGAGTCGCCGAGGGGTGGTCACGCAGACATGAAAGAGGGCCTGTCCGGTGATCGGACAAGCCCTCTTTGCTGGTGGGCGATACTGGGTTTGAACCAGTGACCTCTTCCGTGTCAAGGAAGCGCGCTCCCACTGCGCCAATCGCCCGTGCTGTACTACGAGGTGGAGACGGGATTTGAACCCGTGTACACGGCTTTGCAGGCCGTTGCCTCGCCTCTCGGCCACTCCACCGTGGTGACGCCTTGCGGCGGTTCTCCGAGCGGATGACGAGACTCGAACTCGCGACCCTCACCTTGGCAAGGTGATGCGCTACCAACTGCGCTACATCCGCTTGTCGGTTCGCCCGCCTTCCGGCGTGCTGCCCAACGGATGAGAACTTTAGCCGGTCCCCGGAGGTCTTGACAAACCGGGGTGCCTCCGGCGCGTCACGCCGCCGGTTTCGAGGCCAGGCCGGTGCAGCGTGCTGCCTGGTCAAGGCGGGTCTGCACGGCGCTGAGCGCGGCACCGGTGACCGGCTTGGGCTGCCCGTTGTTCGAGACGACGCCGGGGACGAACTTCCGGGTTTTCACCTTCCCGTCCCTGATCGTCACGGTCAGCAGGCCGGTGTCGGTGCTCTTGGACTCGGAGTACCAGAGGAAGTTGCCCAGGCCGTAGTGAACGTACGTGTCGCCGAGGAACCCGTCGGCGAGCAGGACGTGGGCGTGGGTGCCGAGCACGAGGTCGGCGCCGTTGTCGGCCATGAGCCTGGCGAAGCTCTTCTGCTCGCCGTTGGGGCAGGCCTGGCCCTCGGTGCCCCAGTGCATGAACACGATCACCACGTCGGCCTGCGCGCGGGCCTGCTTCACGGCCGCCGCGGCGAGCTTGCGGTCGAACGCCATCGCGACGCCGGGGCGGGTGGCGGTGGGCTTCCACTGCTCCTTCAGGTCGTGGACCTGGGACATGCCCAGCACGGCCAGCCGCACGCCTTTCATGGTGACCAGGTGCGGCGCGTACGCCTCGGTGGTGTTGCGGCCGGCGCCGACCACGGGCATCCCGGCGTCGCGGGCCGAGTCGAGGGTGTCGAGCAGGCCGATCTGGCCGTAGTCGAGGGTGTGGTTGTTGGCGATCGAGACGAGGTCGATCCCGGCGGCCTGGATCGCCGCGTACGACGTGGTGGGTGCCCGGAAGTGGAACTCCTTGGGCTGCTCGGTGCCGCGGTCGGTGACCGGCGTCTCCAGGTTGACCATGGCGAAGTCGGCGGCGCGCAGCTGCGCGGCGTACGGGCCGAACGCCTTGTCGGGGTTCTTGAGCAGGGCCAGGGTGCGGCCGGTGAAGTGCACGTCGCCGGCGAAGGCGAGGGTGATCTCCGCGGCGGGCGGGCTGGGCGCGGGGGCGGTCGCGCCCACCGGGGCGGGTGGCTGCCGCCACACCGCGGGCTGCTCGGCGGGGCCGGCGCAGGCGGTCAGGGCCGTGACGGCGGCGGCGAGGGCGAGGGCCGTGGCGGGGCGCGCGACGCGGGGGGTGGTCACCCGACGAGGGTACGGGCAGGTGAAGGCGATTCGCATCACTGCCTTCACCGGGTGCGCGGCGGGTGGGGGGATACCCGGTGGCGGCGGCGCGGGGGCACCCGCTAGAGTTCTCTCCTGTCAGGCAGCGAGCCGGAAGGCCAGCTGAGGGACATGCGGATGTAGCGCAGTTGGTAGCGCATCACCTTGCCAAGGTGAGGGTCGCGAGTTCGAGTCTCGTCATCCGCTCTCTGATTCACCGCCATCGCCGGGGCCCCGACAGGGTCACCGGCGATTCGCCTTTCCAGCCCTCCGCGCCTTCGGCGCGCACCCCGCCCGACCCGGCCCGGCCCACCACGCCGGCCACACACGGGCGGGGACGGGGTCAGGGGGTGGCTTCGCCGCGGAGGTAGGCGGCGGGGATCTCGTCGGTGAGCCAGACGCCGTTGGCGGAGCGGTAGAAGGTGTGGCCGGCCGCGGCCATCGCGGCGGCGTCCACGACCAGGATCACCGGGGCGCCGTGGCGGCTGCCGACGGCGCGGGCGGTGACGGTGTCGCCGGACAGGTGCACGTGGTGGCGGCTGCCGCGGTGCACGCCGCCCGACATGATCGAGTCGACGTTGCGCCGGGCGGTGCCGTGGTAGAGCAGCGGCGGCGGGGTGACCGGGGCCAGGCCCAGCTCGACCGGCACGGAGTGCCCCTGGCTGGCCCGGATGCGGTCGCCGTCGATCGCGAACCGCTGCTTGTCGTTGTCCGCGACGACGGCGTCGAGCTGGTCGCGGCTCATGCCCTTGCCGTGCGCCCGCAGGGCGGCCAGGAGCGTGTCGATCGGCACCCAGCCGTCGGGGCTGAGCGTGATGCCGATGCTGTCGGGTCGGTGGCGCAGCACGTACGAGAGCTGCTTGCTCATCTTCTTCAGGTCCATCGGGGCCCACGGTAGCGGCGCCTGGCCGGCGCGTCGATCGAATAGATGCCCCGGGCACCCCTCCATCCGGCCGGTGCGGAGCGTGTAGGTGCTGGAGGTGGCGATGACCGACGCGGAGTCGTTCCATGAGTACGCGCGCTCGCGGCTGCCGATGCTGGGCCGCGTGGCGTTCCTGCTGACCGGGGACGCGCACCTGGCCGACGACCTGGTGCAGCTGACGCTGGTGCGGGTGGCGTCGCGCTGGGAGCAGCTGTCCAGGGGCGGCGATCTCGACGCGTACGTGCGGCGGGTGCTCTACACCCAGCACGTGTCGTGGTGGCGGCGGGTGCGGCGGGAGGCGGCGCCGGCGGCGGTGCTGCCGGAGCGGGCGGTGCCGGACTTCTCCGGCGCGGCGGCGACCGCGCTGGCGGTGCGGGCGGCCCTGGCCAGGCTCGCGCCACGGCAGCGGGCGGTGCTGGTGCTGCGCTACTTCGAGGATCTGACCGAGGTGGAGACCGCGGCGGCGCTGGGGGTGTCGGTGGGCACGGTGAAGAGCCAGACCAGGGACGCCCTGGCCCGGCTGCGGGTGATCGCTCCGGAGCTGGCCGGGGCCGAGCTGATGGGGGCGGGCCGATGACCGGACTGCTGCGGGACGCGCTACGGCAGGCCGCGCAGGAGGCGCCGCCGCCTGCGGCCACGGACGGGCTGTGGCGGCGGGGCAGGGCGCGGCGGCGGTGGCGTCGGGCCGGTGCCGCGGTGGCGGGCGTGCTGGCCGTGCTGGCGCTGGCGGGCGCGCCGCAGTTGCTGGCAGGCCTGCAGCCCGCGCCGCAGGTGAGCCTCGGCAAGCCGACGTCGGGCTCGCTGGGCAGGGCGTACCCGTGGCTGCCGACGCATGAGCGGAAGCCGAACGGGCCCGCCGTGGCGGCGTTCACCGGTGGGGGCGCGTCGCTGTTCGGGCGGGGCGGGGTCGTGGTCGGCCGGGACGGGTCCTACCGGCTGCTGCCCGCGGGCGACGACGGCCGGCCCGGCCTGCTGTCTCCGGACGGGACCCTGCTGGCCCGGCCGGGCGAGATCATCGACCTGCGCGACGGCAGCGTGATCGGGGCGGGAGGCGGCGAGGCGGGCCGGCCGGTGGCGTGGTCGCCGGTGGGGCGGCGGCTGCTGACGGTGGTGCTCCGGCTGGCGGACGGCCAGCCGGAGGACGGCGCGCTCGCGCCGCAGTACATGGTGTACGACCTGGACGCCGGGACGATGACCCTGGTGATGGCCGCGGAGATCGGCGCACCGGCGGGGGCGTTCTCGCCGGACGGGCAGCGGGTGGCCGTGGTCTACGGCCCGGCCGGCGGGCAGCAGAACCTGGTGGTCCTCGACCTGCCGTTCGGCCGGAACGAGATCCTGCGGCCGCTGGAACGCCACCAGCGCCTCGCCGGATCGGCCGCGTGGACGCCGGACGGCCGCTCGGTGGTGCTGGTCGCGGCCGACGGCTGCGGCTGGCCCGACTGCCGCGAGCGGCCCGGGGACCTGAAGAGCTGGCATCTGCAGTACGTCGACACGTTCTCGCGCCTGAACGAAGACTCCCTGATACAGGTCACGGACGAGCAGGCACGGCGCACCGGCCTGCCGGGCGAGCTGCAGGGCTGGCACGACGGGCGGCCGGTGCTCGACGTGGTCGGCGGCGGCGGCCCGGCGCTGGTCGCCGCCGAGCCGGACGGGTCGGCGCGGGTGCTGCTGGCCGGGCCGGACGGCGCGGACGATCTCAGCGTGCCCCGCCTGCTGGCCGAGCAGGGCGCGTTCGCCTCGTATGCGGCCGATCCGTGGCAGATGCAGGGATGGGTGTACGTCGCGCTGCCGGTGCTGCCCGCCGCCGCGGCGGGGGCGGGGTGGGCGCTGTGGCGGCGGTGGCGGGCCCGGCGGGGTCAGGGGTAGGGCAGGCTGCGCGGGCCGATGATGCGGGCGCCCAGCTCGCCCACGCGCTCGCGCAGCTCCCGGTCGGCGGTGGCGACCACCAGCACGGGCCGCGCGACGGTCTCCTGGCGCACCAGGTCGACGATCGCGTCGTCGCCGCTGCGGGGGGCGGCGTGCACGCGTACGCCCGCCACGCCCGGCACGTCCCGGGCGGCGCCCTCGACGACCAGGACGACGTCCAGCGGGCCGGGCAGGCCGGGCAGGCCGTCCGCGGCGAGCGGGGCGATCGCGTCGCGCAGCCGGGTCGCGGCCCCGGCGCGGTCGCGCCACCAGCCGTCGGGCACCGAGCCGACGACGTTGGCGGCGTCGACGATCAGCAGCGGGCGGGGCGCGGGTGCGGTCACAGTGCCAGTTTCATACCCAGGTGGCTGCCTGCGAAGCCCAGCCCCTCGTAGAAGCGGTGCGCGTCGGCGCGGGAGCGGTCGGTGGTGAGCTGCACCAGGCCGCAGCCGCGCGCGCGGGCGGTGTCGATCGCCCACTCGACGAGCCGGCGGCCGGTGCCCTGGCCGCGCTGGTCGCCGCGGACGCGGACCGCCTCGATCAGCGCGCGGCGCATGCCGCGCCGGCTGAGCCCGGGGATGAAGGTGAGCTGCAGCGTGCCGACCACCTCGCCGCCGCGGGTCGCGACGGCCAGCAGCTGGTGCGGGTCGGCGTCGATCTCGGCGAAGGCCATGGCGTACGCGGGATCGGCCGGGTCGCCCTCGCGGGCGGCGCCGAGCGGGTCGTCGGCGAGCATGGCGACGATCACGGGCACGTCGGCGGCGACGGCGCGCCGGATCTCAAGATCACTCACGGTGGCGACCGTATCAGCCGGGTACGGCCGCGAGCTGGCACGGGCCCTCTACGCTGACGCGCATGGACCGTATCTCCCGTCTGTGGGCCGCCGTCGTCACCGGATTCCTCGCCACCGTGCTCGTCCCCGCCACCGCGTGGGCGGAGGAGACCGGGGTCGCCGACCTCGTCCGCAAGAAGAAGGGCATCGGCGGCTTCGGCGGCATCGTCGGGCTGCTGTGCTGCGTCGCCGTCGTCGTCATCGTCGTCGTTGTGGCCCTGGTGGTCATGCGCAGCCGCAAGAAGTAGACAGCAGGTTCCGGCCGGACGCGTGGTCGGATCGCATGCGGATCGAAGGCACCGATCTCGGCTGCGGCGCGCCTGTCCGAGACGAAGACGCCGGTGGGTGCGCGGGGCACCCACCGGCGTCTTCGTGCGCCGATCAGGCCGGGACGGTGGTGCGTACCATGGTGAGCACGTGCTCCACCAGGGTGATCAGCACGTTCTTCACCGAGACCCGGTCGCGGGCGTCGGTGAGCAGCACCGGCACGTGCCCGTCCACGTCCAGCGCCTCGCGCACCTGCTCCACGGTGTAGCGCTGGTCGTTGTCGAAGCAGTTGACCGCGATGACGAACGGCGTCTTGCGCTGCTCGAAGTAGTCGATCGCGGCGAACGAGTCGGCCAGGCGGCGAGTGTCGGCCAGCACCACCGCGCCCAGCGCGCCGGTGGCCAGCTCGTCCCACAGGAACCAGAACCGGTTCTGCCCGGGGGTGCCGAACAGGTACAGCACCAGGTGCGGGTTGATGGTGATCCGGCCGAAGTCCATGGCGACGGTGGTCGTCGTCTTGGTGGCGACCCCGGTGGTGTCGTCGGTGCCGACACCCGCGGTGGTCAGCACCTCCTCGGTCCGCAGTGGAGCGATCTCGCTGACCGCGCCCACCAGCGTGGTCTTGCCGGCGCCGAAGCCGCCGGCCACCAGGATCTTGAGCGCCTGGGGCACCGGTGCGGTCTCAGAGCGCACGGAGTCCATGGATCACCGCCTGCAGGGTCTCGACGTTGGGAAGATGGTCTGTGGGAGGGGGATCGTAACGGGAGATCAGCCCCTCGGAAAGCAGATCACACAACAGCACCCGGACCACACCCAGGGGCAGGTCCACGCGGGAGGCGACCTCGGCCACCGCGCGGGGCTCCTGGGTGAGCGCCAGGATGGCCTGGTGCTCGGGGCTGGGCGTGTCCACGGCCAGGGTCGCCGTGGCCACCAGGTAGGTGATCAGGTCGAAGTCGACGGTGACGGGACGCACCCGCCCGCCGGTGACCATGTACGGGCGCACCACCGGCCCGGCCTCATGGTCCCACCAGGCCGGGCCCTCCTCGACAAAGTCGGTCGGGTCAGTGGACATCGGCGCCTGGCCGCGACGGTGTGGCCAGATGCGTGCCTACCCGGGTGGCCAGCATCGCCATCTCGTAGGCGAGGATGCCGAGGTCGATGTCCGGCTCGGCCAGCACGGCCAGGCAGGAGCCCTGCCCCGCCGTGCTCACCAGCAGGAACGCGTCCTCCATCTCGACGATGGTCTGGCGCACCGGGCCGCCGTTGAACCGCTGCCCGGTCGCGCTCGCGAGGCTCGAGAACCCGGACGCCACGGCGGACAGGTGCTCGGCGTCGTCGCGCGAGAGGCCACTGGACGCTCCGGTGAGCAGGCCGTCGACGGAGAGCACGACGGCGCAGCGGGCCTGTGGAACTCGGGCGAGCAGGTCGTCGAGCAGCCAGTCGGTCGCGGGTCGGGTCGTCGTCGGTACCACGTCAGGCACGTCCTTCCAGGGTGGAGCTGTCTTCCATACCGGCGCTGTCTTGCGGGGTCTGCAGTGGGGCAGTGGCGGTCTCTTCCCCGTTCGCGGTGCTCTCGGTGCCGGCCTTGGCCCGGCCGCGCACGGTGCCCGACTGGAACGCGGACATCATCGTCCGGACCTGGTCGGCGCTGCGCGGCCGCGGGACCGCGGGGGGATCGGCCGGGGCGAGCGAGACGGTGGTCTCCTCGGCGGCGGCCGGGGCGGTGGTCTCGGCGCTGGTGCGGCGCACCCGCTTGGGCAGCAGCGCGGTCGTGTCCTCGCCGTTGGCCTCGGTCAGGTCGACCGTCTTCTCCTCGACCGCGACGGGGGCGGCCTCGACCGCGCGCGGCGCACGGGGGGCGAAGATGCCCAGCGGCTCGCCCTTGTCGGTCGCGTCGGCGAGCACCAGGTCGGCCGGGATCAGCACGACCGCGGTGATGCCGCCGTACGACGAGGCGCGCAGCCGCACGTTGATGCCCTGGCGGGCGGCCAGGCGGGCCACCACGAGCAGGCCCAGCCGGGAGCTCTGCGCGGGGTCGAACGCGGGCGGCTCGGCCAGGCGCGCGTTGGCCTCCAGCAGCTCGGTGTCGCTCATGCCGAGGCCGCGGTCCTCGATGTGCACGGCCAGGCCCTGCCCGACCGACTCGGCGAAGACCCGGACGCGGGTGTGCGGCGGGGCGAACGAGGTGGCGTTCTCCAGCAGCTCCGCCAGCAGGTGGATGAGGTCGCCGACGGCGCGGCCGAGGACCTTCATCTCGGGCAGGCGGTCGATGGTGACCCGCTGGTAGTCCTCGATCTCGGAGGTCGCGCCGCGCACCACGTCGATGACCGGCACCGGGTGGCGCCAGCCGCGGCCCGGCGCGGCGCCGGCGAGGATGACCAGCGCCTCGGCGTGGCGGCGCATGCGGGTGGCCATGTGGTCGAGCCGGAACAGGTCCTCCAGCTCCTGCGGCTCGGTGGTGCGCCGCTCCATCCGGTCCAGCAGGGTGAGCTGGCGGTGCAGCAGCGCCTGCGAGCGGCGGGCGATGTTGAGGAAGACCTCGCTGATGCCGCGGCGCAGGATGGCCTCGTCGACGGCGGCGCGCACGGCGGTGCGCTGCACGGCGCCGAAGGCGTGGCCGACCTGGCCGACCTCGTCGGTGCCGACGGCGACCAGCGGCACCTCGGTCAGCGACGGGTCGTTGACCAGCGCGCCGGGCTGGCGCAGCGCGGCGATGGCGCGGGGCAGTCGCTCGTGGGCGACTTCGAGGGCGGACACGCGCAGGCGCTCCAGGCGGCGGACCACGGAACGGCCGGTGCGCAGCGACAGGACCAGCGAGATGGCGGCGCACAGCAGGCCGAGCAGCGCGGCGACGATGGTCTGCACGAAGGCGCCGATGCCGACCTCGTTGGCCAGGTCGGAGGTGGCCCCCGCGGCGGCGCCCTCGGTGGCGTCGAGCTGCTCGTAGATGGCGTCGTTGGTGCTGCGCCAGACCGTGGCGTCGATCGGCACCCGGGCGCCGGCCTTGGTGCCGGCCAGCGACTCCTCCATGGCCTGGAACCTGATGTAGGTGTCGCTGCGGAAGATCTGCTCGAAGCGCTCGCGGTGCGGCGACTGGAGCCGGCCGACGGCCTCGTCCTGGATCTGCCGGCGGGCGCCGACGGCGCGCAGGATCTGGTTCTGCTCGGTGGCGGTGATGCGGCCGTCGGTCATCGCGCCGGTGATCACCGCGTCCTCGCGGCTGAACAGCTCGCGGGCCCGGCTCACGGCGAACAGGCCGTGGGCGGAGGTGGCCAGCTCGGGATCGGACAGCTGCGTCAGCGGCGAGAACGCCTGGTAGAGCGTGTCGACGATCTCGGAGTAGCGGCGGATCACCCCGGCCGGGTCGGCCTTGCCGCCGTCGACCTCGGCACGGATCTGCGGCAGCGCCGCGAGCTTGGTGAGGAACGCGTCCACCAGGGCGAGCCGGTCGGGCGGCAGCTCGTCACGCAGCTTGCTGTCCGACAGCCGGGTGTGGAACTGCTGCTCGCGCTCGTCGGTGGCCTGGCGCTGCTTGGTCAGGGCCTCCGAGCCGGGCTTCTCGGCGACCGAGACGCGCCGCTCCCGCTGCAGCTGGACCATCATGCGCTCGCCGTACGCGCCGAAGACCTGCTCGTAGTTGCGGGCGTCGAGGAGGTTCAGGGCGCCTTCGGCGCTCACCGCGACACTGAATATGGACAGGCCGGTGATGGCCACCAAGGGCACCACTGCCAATGTCATGATCTTGGCGCGAATGCTCCAGCCACGGTTTCTCACACTGACCACGTCCAAAAAACGGCTCACCGTGACGTCAACATCCGGGTCCCGGGGGCCAGCCGGGGCACGGAGCGGAACCATGACACGCCACAGGTCGCTATTTGACAATGCCTCCGGGCGATGAACCTAGTCGGCTCTCCCCTTCCTGTCCACTGCGCTGGATGTCCATTGTGGATCACGTCACCTTGAGCGATGATGTTGTCGCGCAGGGTGCCCGGCTTGGCAGGTACGGCGGCGCGCGGCACACTGTCGCACGACCGCCCCCGCAGAACCCGGGAGATCGTCGATGGACCTCGTCACCGTCATCTCAGCGGCACTGTCCGTGCTCGGCGCCATCGTCGCCGGCGTGATGACGACCTGGTCGGCACGCAAGTCCAGCATGCTCGAACACGCCCTGGCCGAGCAGCGCCACCGGGAGAGCAAGGCCGAGCAGGCGCAGGAGGTGATCAGCCGCTACCGCGAGCCGCTGCTGCTGGCGGCGTACAACCTGCAGACCCGGCTGCACAACGCGGTCGGCGGCGACTACCTGCCCAACTACCTGCACCACGAGGACGAGGACGAGCGGCGTTACGCCCGCGACTACACCGTCTACATCCTCGCCGAGTACCTGTGCTGGGTCGAGATCATCCGCCGCGAGCTGCGCTTCCTGGACCTGGGCGACGAGGAGAGCAACCGCACCTTCAACCGGCACCTGGTCGAGGTGGGGCAGAAGTTCTCGACGCAGCAGTACCCGTCGCACTTCCGGCTGTTCAAGGGCCAGCAGCGGGCCGTCGGCGAGCTGCTGATGGTGACCGGGGCCAACGGCCGCACGGACAGCATGACGTATCCCGCGTTCTGCTCGCGGCTGGACAACGACCCCGAGTTCGCGCGCTGGTTCACCCGGCTGCGCAAGGACGTCGACGACATCGTGGCCAGCGACCTGCCCGGCAACGCGCGGCTGCTGCGCGCCCAGCACGCGCTGATCGACCTGATCGACTTCCTGGACCCGACCCGCACCCGGATCCCGGAGAACCGCGCCAAGCTGCCCGACCTGCCCGCGCAGCCGGTCGGTGAGCCGGAGGCGGCGGTCGCCTGACCGCGGGCCCGCAAACGCCGGGAACGTGGCGCGTCCCGGCACGTCAGGTGCCAAGCGACTCACCACGTTCTGACGTCCGGGCAGGGACGTCGTCCGGCCGCGTCACCGGGCGGCCCGGTGCCGCGTCAGCGCGCGGCGAGCTGCCACTTCACAGTGTGGCGAGAAGCCGCGTCACTGCGCGGCGAGGTCGGGCCGCTCCGCGGCGTCCGGGTCGGTGGGCACGATCGGCGGCGAGCCCGCCGCGCGCCAGGCGGCGCAGACCGCGTCGGCGACCGCGACCGCCTGCGTCCCGGACAGCGCCGGTGCGGCGGCGGTGCAGGCGCCCTCGGCGACCGTCACGGTCAGCGTGCCGCCGCCGGTCAGCGGCAGCGCCAGCGAGCCGTCGGCCTGCCAGGACAGGTCCATCGGCAGCTCGGCCAGGCTGACCCCGGCCGGGAGCGCGACCGCTACCGCGTCGACGGCGCTGCCCAGCGGGAACCCGGTGGCCAGCTGCGTGCCGCCGGCCGGATCCACCTCGGCGGCCGTGGGCGAGGCCGGCGGCAGGGCGGTGGCCTGCGGCGGCGGCGCCGAGCGGGGCCACACCCCGAGCGCGACCGCCCCGGCCAGCGCCGGGCTCAGCGCCAGCGCGCCGAGCAGGGCGTAGCGGCGGTTGCGGCGGCGTACGCCGCGCCGCTCGATGTCCTCGGCGCCGGACGGCAGGTCGGGCTCGTCGGCGACGAGCACGGCCAGCGCCGCGCGCACGTCCTCTTCTTCCCTCATGCGGGTTCTCCCTCCAGGGCGCCGGATGCGACCAGCGCCGTACGCAGGTGCGCCAGGCCGCGCGCGGCCTGGCTCTTGACGTTGCCCGTGCTGCATCCCAGCGCCGCGGCGGTCTGCTCGACCGACAGGTCCTCCCAGTACCGCAGCACCACCACGGCCCGCTGCGAGGGACCGAGCCCGGCCAGCGCCCGCAGCAGCACCTCGCGGGTGCCGTCGCGGGCGGCCGCGTCGGCGGGCAGGTCGGGCAGCTCGGCCGTGGCGACCTCGCGGCGCCACTTGCGCCGGTGCGTGGCGAGATAACCGTTGACCAGCATGCGGTGTACGTAGGGATCCACGTCGCCACGTGCGCTGACCCGCCGCCAGCGCACGAACAGCCCGGCCAGCGCGTCCTGGACCAGGTCGTCGGCGAGGTGCCAGTCGCCGCACAGCAGGTACGCCGTGCGGCGCAGCGCGCTGCGGCGGGCGGCCGCATACTCACGGAAACCGTCGCTCATGCCTGCTCCATGCAGACCGGGCCCGCGCAGGTTGCACGGACGCGACCGGAAACCGCTCGGATGACGTCGCCGCCCTTATAAAGCTGTCAGGCCCGCAGCCTGCGCCAGCCCGCCTTAGCCAGGTCCAGGGTCGTCAGCGCCGCCCCGGCGACCTGCCCGGCCGCCTGCAGGGCCACCTTGCGGGGGCGGCCGTGCCCGCGCCGGGCGTCGAGCAGGCGCTGGAAGAGGGCGGCATGCCGGTTCGCCACGGTCACGGGATCGAACCGCGCCGCCTTGTCCAGGGCGGCCCGGCCCATCGCCTGGCGGCGCGGCTCGTCCTCGATGAGCTCCAGCATCGCCGCGGCCAGCGCTCGCGGGTCGCGCGGCGGCACCAGCAGCCCGTCCACCCCGTGGTCGATGATCTCGCGCGGCCCGAGCGGGCAGTCCGTGCTGACCACGGGCAGGCCGACCCGCATGCCCTCCACGATGGTCATCCCGAACGACTCCATGCTCGACGACACCACCAGCATCGAGCCCTTGGCCAGCTCCGGCTCCAGCGGCGTGGTCACGCCCATCAGCGTCACGTGCTCGCGCATGCCCAGCTCGCCGATCAGCGCGTCGAGGGCGGCCCGGCGGTCGCCGCCGCCGTACAGCCGCAGCGTCCACTCCGGTCGCCGGTCGCGGACCAGCGCGAACGCGCGGATGAGGTCTTCGTACCGTTTGACCGCGGCCAGCCTGCCCGCCGCGACGACCACCGGCGCCGTGCTGTCCGACGGCGGCACCGGCGTGGCGGGTACGCAGTTCGGAATGGCGCTGACGTGCACCCCGGGCAGCCGCATCAGCCGCCGGTACGCGGCCGCGTCGGCGCCCGTCGTCGTGGTGACCGCGTCCAGCCGGGTGAAGTGGCGGCGCAGCGTGAACCGCAGCCGGTTGCTGTACGACTGCAGCGTCAGGTGCTCCTGCGCGACGCGCACCAGCCGGGCTGGGGCCTGCCGGGCGAGGTGGACGTTCAGCCCGGCCCGGGTGCCGACCACCACGTCGGCGTCCAGCTCCGCCAGGTAGCGGCCGATGCGCTCGTCGGTGAGCGCGCTGTACTGGGCGTACCGGTGCTCGGCGACCGGGAACACCGAGGAGCGGCGCGCCGTGCCGGGGTGGTCGCCCTCGTAGCGGCCGCCGTCGCGGCGCAGGTCGACCAGGTGCGACAGGCGCACCCCCGGCGGGAGGGCGAAATGCGGCTCGTCGCGGTGCCGGAACACCGAGACGATCTCGACGTCGTGCCGGTCGGCGAGCGCGCAGGCCAGGTTGGCCGTGGTGCGCGCGGTGCCGCCGACGGCGTACGCGTTGTGGACCAGGAACGAGATGCGCATGCAACACCCCCGCGGTAGATGCGGCTAACACCTCCCATACGCACGCCGTCCCGGGAGGGTTGCGCTCCCGGACGTGATTCATCCAGGGGGCCGGACGTCGTTGTCGGACACGGTCGTTAAGTTGGCCCGCATGTCCGAACCGATCGAGCCGCCCTGGAGCGCCGAGCAGGTGCAGGCGCTGGCTCCCGACGCGTCCTCGCTGGCCGCGGCCCGCAAGCTCGCCGGAGGCTCCGGCTGGAGCACCACCGGCACCGGCGGCACCCCTGCCGGGCTCTGGGGCCTGTGCAAGGGCAGCGGCAGCACGCCGTACCAGATCTGCGTCGACCTGACCGAGCCCGCCTACAAGTGCTCCTGCCCGAGCCGCAAGTTCCCCTGCAAGCATGCGCTCGCGCTGCTGCTGCGCTGGTCGACCGGGAACGTCGCGGCGGCCGAGCCGCCGCAGTTCATGACCGAGTGGACCACCTCGCGCGGCAACCGAGCCGCGAGGAAGGCCGAGGCCGCCACCGCGCCGCGCACCGAGGCGCAGGAGAAGGCCGCGCAGCGCCGCGCCGCCAAGCGCGCCGAGTCGGTCGCCGCGGGCGTCGCCGAGCTGCGGACCTGGCTGTCCGACCAGGTCCGGCACGGCGTCGCCGGGCTCGACCAGGCCGGCTACCGGCCGTTCGAGCAGGTCGCGGCGCGGCTCGTCGACGCGCAGGCGCCGGGGCTGGCCGCCGCGGTGCGCCGGCTCGCGCCCGTGCCCAGCTCGGGCCCCGGCTGGGAGCAGCGACTGCTGGCCGAGCTGAGCCTGCTGCACCTGCTCGCCGCGGCCGCGGCCGACCCGGAGCCGCTGCCGGAGGAGCTGGCCGTCACGGTGCGTTCCCGCACCGGGCAGCAGGTCGCGGCCGAGCAGGTGCTGGCCGGGCCGCGGGTGCGCGACCGGTGGCAGGTCGTCGGGTCCCGCGACGAGCTGGACGACAAGCTCAACAGCCGCCGGGTGTGGCTGCGCGGGCGTGACACCGGCCGGGCCGCGCTGGTGCTGTCGTTCGCCGCGCCCGGTCAGGCGCTGCCGGTGGACCTGGTCCTGGGCACCGAGCTCGACGCGGACCTGGCCTTCTATCCCGGTGCGGCGCCGCTGCGGGCGCTGGTCGCCGACCGGCACGGCCCGCCGCGCGCCTGCCCCGACCCGGGACCGGCGCAGACCGTGGCGCAGGCCCTCGACGAGATCTGCGCGGCGCTGGCCGCCGACCCGTGGCTGTTCAGCTGGCCGCTGCTGCTGTCCGGGGCGCTCGCACCGGGGCGGCCCTGGCATCTGGTCGACGCCGCCGGCGACGCGCTGCCGCTGGACCCGGCCTTCGGCGAGCCGTGGCGGCTGGCCGCGGTCGCGGGCGGCCGCCCGGTCACCCTGGCCGCCGAGTGGGGCCCCGCCGGGCTGCGCCCGCTGGCCGTGTACGCCGACGCGGAGGTGGTGCTGGCATGAGCGGCACGGTGTGGAGCGAGCTGCTGTCCAGTGCGCTGGTCGGCACGGACCGGCGCAGGCCGGTGCTGCCCGCGACCGACGGCCCGCTCGGCGCGGTGCTGCCCGCGGGCGAGCTGGATCCGGAGTCGCTGCTGGCAGCGGCCGCGGTGGTCACCGTGGCCCGCCGCGCCGGGCAGCAGGCCGCCCGGGTGCTGCCCCCCGAGCCCGCACCGGCGGAGGCGGCCCCGCTCGCCTCGCCCGGCGCGCAGGACCGGCTGGGCCGGCTGCTGTCCGGCGTCGACGGTGACCTCGACCGGGCCACCAGCCGGGAGCTGGCCGGGCAGTGGCTGCGCCTGGCCGCCGACCGCGGGCTGCGGGCCGCACCCGCGCTGCTGGTGACGCTGCTGGAGCTGGGCTGCGCCGAGCCGTCGCTGCGGCCGCTGGTCCGCGCGGTCGGCGGGTCCCGGCTGAGCTGGCTGTGCGTGGAGGGGCCGGGCCGGTGGGCGTGGGCCGCCGAGACCCCGGCCGGACCCGACCGTGCCGACTGGGACACCGGCCGGGTCGCCGAGCGTGCCGCCTACCTCGGCTGGCTGCGCGGGCAGGATCCCGCCGCCGGCCGCGAGCTGCTGCTGGAGACCTGGCCGCAGGAGAAGGCCGCCGACCTCGCCGTGCTCATCGACGCATGCCGGGCCGGGCTCGGGCCCGACGACGAGCCGTGGCTGGAGAAGGCCCTCGACGGCCGCAGCGGGCAGGTCCGCGAGGCGGCCGCCGAGCTGCTGCGGGTGCTGCCCGGCGCGGCGTACCGGCAGCGCATGACCGAACGGGCGCTGACCGGTGTCACCGCCCCGGCGCGCGGGCGGCTGCAGGTGAGGCTGCCCGCCGAGTGCGACGCCGGGATGCGCCGCGACGGCGTCGTGGTCAAGACCCTGGCCGGGGTCGGCGAGCGCTCGTTCTGGCTGCGGCAGTGCATCGCGGCCGCGCCGCTGGACTGCTGGTCGGCGTACGACGCCGAGCCGGCGGCGCTGCTGGCGCGCAAGGTCGACGACGGCTCCGGCGACGACTGGAGCAACCCGCTGCGCCACGGCCTGGCCCGCGCGGCGATCACCCAGCGCGACGCCCGCTGGGCGAGTGCCCTGATCAAGGCCGGGTTCGGCCCCGAAGCCTCCGAGGTGTACCGGGAGCTGGCCGCGGTGCTGCCCGAGGCCGAGCTGACCGAGCTGGTGACGGCCCGTATCCGGACCGACGTCCCGGCCGCGGCGAACCTGCTCGACGTGCTGCCCCGACCCTGGCCCGCGGCCGTGTGCGACGCGGTGCTGGAGGCGCTCGCCAACCAGGAGCGCCGCCGGGCCGGCTGGTGGCAGCTGCTGCGCTCGGCCGAGGCCGGGTTCGACCCGGCGTACGCGCCCCGGGTGCGGGCGCTGCACGACGCGCTGCCCGCCACGGACCAGCACATGCTGTCCCGCTTCACGACCATCACGCAGATCCGTCACGACATCCACCGGGAGTTCGCATGACCGCCACCCTCGACGCCGCCACCCCCGTGCTGCGCCCGCACGCCGAGCAGCTCTACGCCGCGGAGCTGGCGCAGCTCGCCGAGGCCGACGACCGGCCCCGCCCGCCCGGCTGGCGGCTGTCCCCGCAGGCCGTGGTGACCTATCTGCTCGGCGACGGCAAGGAGATCAGCGCCAAGTACATCGGCCCGCGGCGGCTGATGGAGGTCGCGGTGGCGACCCTGGCCACCGACCGGGCCCTGCTGCTGCTCGGCGTGCCCGGCACCGCCAAGACCTGGGTGTCGGAGCACCTGGCCGCCGCGATCAGCGGCGACTCGACGCTGCTGGTGCAGGGCACCGCGGGCACCCCCGAGGAGGCGATGCGCTACGGCTGGAACTACGCGCGGCTGCTCGCCGAGGGCCCGACCGCGGGCGCGGTGGTGGCCAGCCCGGTGATGCGGGCCATGCGCACCGGCGCCATCGCCCGGATCGAGGAGCTGACCCGGGTGCCCTCCGACGTGCAGGACACGCTGCTGACGATCCTGTCGGAGAAGACGCTGCCGGTGCCGGAGCTGGGTGAGGAGGTGCAGGCGGTCAAGGGCTTCAACGTCATCGCTACCGCCAACGACCGCGACCGGGGCGTCAACGAGCTGTCCAGCGCGCTGCGGCGGCGCTTCAACACGGTCGTGCTGCCGGTGCCGGGCACCGTCGACGAGGAGGTCGACATCGTCTCGCAGCGCGTCGCGTCGCTGGGCCGGGCCCTGGAGCTGCCCGAGGTGCCCGACGCGATCAGCGAGATCCGCCGCGTGGTCACCGTGTTCCGGGAGCTGCGCGAGGGCGTCACCGCCGACGGGCGCACCAAGCTGAAGAGCCCCAGCGGCACGCTGTCCACCGCCGAGGCGATCTCGGTGATGACCAGCGGCATGGCGCTGGCCTCGCACTTCGGCGACGGCACCGTGCGCGCCGCCGACGTCGCGGCGGGCATCCGCGGCGCGGTGGTGCGCGACCCCGCCGCCGACGCCGTCATCTGGCGGGAGTACCTGGAGACCGTGGCGCGCGAGCGCGACGGCTGGAAGGACTTCTACCGCGCCGCCCGGGAGGCGGAGTGAGCTCCGACCGCGTGCACGTCCTCGGCGTACGCCATCACGGTCCGGGCTCGGCCCGCGCCCTGGTGCGGGCGCTGGACGAGCTGCGCCCCGACGTGATCCTCGTCGAGGGTCCGCCGGAGGCCGACGGCCTGGTCGCGCTCGCCGCGCACGCCGACCTCGAACCGCCGGTGGCGCTGCTGGCGTACCCGACGGCGGCGGGCAGGGACATCGCCGGTCAGGCCTCGTTCTGGCCGTTCGCGGTGTTCTCGCCGGAGTGGCAGGCGCTGCGCTGGGCCGTCGAACACGGCGTGCCGCTGCGCTTCTGCGACCTGCCGGCCGGCCACCGCTTCGCCGCCCGCGCGGCCGAAGCCGCCAAGGCGCAGCCCGACGGTCCGCTCGACGCGGCCGAGGCCGTCAAGGCGGAGCCCGACGGTCCACTCGACGCGGCCGTGGCAGCCGAGGCGGAGCCCGGCGGTCCACTCGACGCGGCCGTGGCAGCCGAGGTGGAGCCGGGCGGCCCGGATGAGGCGGCGTCGGACCAGGCCGAGGCCGAGGACGCGCTGCGGGTCGACCCGATCGCCGGGCTCGCGCAGGCCGCCGGGTACGACGACCCGGAGCGCTGGTGGGAGGACGTCATCGAGCACCGGCGCGACGTGCCGCCGTTCGCGGCCGTGGCCGAGGCGATGGCCGCGGTGCGCGAGTCCGCGCCCGCCATCCAGGAGGACCTGGTCCGCGAGGCGTACATGCGCCAGGTGCTGCGCGCCGCCCTGAAGGAAGGCCACCAGCGGATCGTCGTGGTCTGCGGCGCGTGGCACGTGCCCGCGCTGACCGGGGACCTGCCGCCCGCCAAGGCCGACGCCGCGCTGCTCAAGGGCCTGCCGAGCGTCGCGACGACGGTGACCTGGGTGCCGTGGACGCACGGGCGGCTGGCGTCGTGGAGCGGCTACGGCGCGGGCGTCACCGCGCCCGGCTGGTACCACCACCTGTTCACCGCCGAGGACCAGCCCGTGGAGCGCTGGCTGGTCGGCGTCGCCGGGGTGCTGCGCGGCGAGGATCTGCCGGTCTCCAGCGCGCACGTCATCGAGTCGGTGCGCCTGGCCGACACCCTCGCCGTGCTGCGCGGGCGGCCGCTGCCGGGCCTGGCCGAGGTCACCGAGGCGACCCTGTCGGTGCTGTGCGACGGCGACACCACCCGCCTGGAGCTGGTGCAGCGCAGGGTCGTGGTGGGGGAGCGGCTGGGCCGGGTGCCCGCCGACGCCCCGTCCGTGCCGCTGGCCCGCGACCTGGCCGCCCACGCGAAGCGGCTGAAACTCGCCCAGCAGGCGCTGGTCACCGACCACGACTTCGACCTGCGCAAGCCCAACGACCTGGAACGCAGCCGGCTGCTGCACCGGCTGCGGCTGCTCGGCGTCGGCTGGGGCACCCCGTCCCAGCGCAAGTCCGGCAAGGGCACCTTCTGGGAGTCCTGGCGCCTGCAGTGGCACCCCGAGTACGCCGTCGACCTGATCGAGGCCAGCGCCTACGGCGTCACCGTCGAGCAGGCCGCCACCGCCAAGACCGTCGAGCAGGCGGCCGGGGCCGACCTGCCCGTGCTGACCGGCCTGCTGGAGGCGTGCCTGCTGGCAGACCTGCCGGGCGCGCAGCCCGCGGTGCTGCGCGAGCTGTCCGACCGGGCCGCCGTCGACACCGACGTGGCCCAGCTCATGGCGGCGGTGCCCGCGCTGGCCCGCTCCCTGCGCTACGGCGACGTCCGCGTCACCAGCACCGACGCGCTGGCCGAGGTGCTGACGGGCCTGGTCACCCGGATCCGGCTGGGCCTGCCCGGCGCGCTCACCGGCCTCGACGACGACGCCGCGCGGGCGCTGCGCGAGCACCTCGACGGCACGCACGAGGCGCTGAACCTGCTGGCCGACCGGCTGCCGCTGCGCGAGGAGTGGCTGGCGGCGCTGGCGCGGCTGGTGGACCGGCCGGACCTGCCCGGCCTGCTCGCCGGGCGGCTGCTGCGGCTGCTGCGCGACGCGGGCTCGCTCGACGCGGACGCGGTCGAGCTGCGGCTGGCCCGGTCGCTGACCGTGGGCGTGCCGCCCGCGACGGCGGCCGCGTACGTCGAGGGCTTCATCGCCGGCGGCGGGCTGCTGCTGGTGCACGACGACGCGCTGCTGGGGCTGGTGGACCGGTGGCTGACCGGGCTCGCCCCGGACACGTTCACGGCGGTGCTGCCGCTGCTGCGGCGCACCTTCGCGACGTTCGCGGCGCCCGAGCGCCGTGCCGTCGGCGAGCAGGTGCGCCACCTCGGCGCGGGCGGCACGCGCCGGAATGGATCCGATGTGGACGATATCGACCTGGACCCGGCCCGGGTGGCGCAGGTGCTGCCGGTGCTGGAGCTGCTGCTGGCGGCGGGGAGGGGGACGCGGTGAGCGACGACGAGCGGCTGCGCCGCTGGCGGCTGGTGCTGGGCGGCGAGGGCGCCGAGGGCACCGGGGTGGCGCTGTCCGGGGCGGACGCCGGGATGGACGCGGCGCTGGCCGCGCTCTACCGCGACGGCGACGGTGACGGGGGGAGCTCGCGCAGCGCGGGCCTGGGCGGCTCCGCGCCGAAGGTGGCGCGCTGGCTGGGCGACATCCGGCAGTACTTCCCCTCGACCGTGGTGCAGGTCATGCAGGCCGACGCGATCGAGCGGCTCAACCTGACCCGGCTGCTGGTCGAGCCGGAGATGCTGGAGGCGGTCGAACCGGACGTGCACCTGGTCGGCACCCTGCTGTCGCTGAACAAGGTGATGCCGGACAAGGCCCGCGCCACCGCGCGCATGGTGGTCGCGAAGGTCGTGGCCGAGCTGGAACGCCGCGTCGCGCACCGCACCCGCGCCGCGATCACCGGTGCGGTCAACCGCGCCGCGCGGATCACCCGCCCCCGGCACCGCGACATCGACTGGAACCGCACCATCCGCGCCAACCTCAAGCACTACCAGGCCGAACACCGCACGGTCGTGCCGGAGCGGCTCATCGGCTACGGCAGGCAGACGAGGTCGGTGCAGCGCGACGTGGTGCTGTGCGTGGACCAGTCCGGCTCGATGGCCGCGTCGGTGGTCTACTCCGGAGTGTTCGGCGCCGTGCTGGCCTCGATGAAGTCGCTGCGCACGTCGCTGGTGGTGTTCGACACCGCCGTCGTCGACCTGACCGACCAGCTGCACGACCCGGTGGAGGTGCTGTTCGGCACGCAGCTGGGCGGCGGCACCGACATCAACCGCGCCATCGCGTACTGCCAGGGGCTGATCACCCGGCCGCGGGACAGCATCTTCATCCTCATCTCCGACCTCTACGAGGGCGGGGTGCGCCAGGAGATGCTGCGCCGGGTCGCCGCGATGACGGCGGCGGGGGTGCAGGTCATCGTCCTGCTCGCACTGTCCGATGAAGGACAGCCGTCGTACGACCACGGCAATGCCGCCGCGCTGGCCGCACTGGGGGTGCCGTCGTTCGCGTGTACGCCGGACGCGTTCCCGGACCTGATGGCTGCCGCGATCGAGCGGCGGGACCTGCGGGCGTTCGTGGAAAAGATCGGCGGCTGAGCGGCGGATCAGCCAGAACGCACGGACCCGGCCGCGCTGACCTGGGGAGGTTGACGGGCGCGGCCGGATCACACTGATCACACCTCGCGCGGAGCGTCCGGTCAAGTCCTCCGGACGTACGGCGCCTGCTGGCCGGAGCGCGCGGCGACCGGCCGTTTCGGGCGTGCCGGCGCCGTCAGCGCGTGTTGACGTACTGCCAGGCCTGGCTGACCACGTCGATGCCGAGGCTGTAGCGCAGCGTGGTGTAGAGCACGGCGGCGACGAAGACCAGGCCGGCCAGGCCGATGAGCAGCCGCACCGCCAGATGCTGCCGCTTGATCCACTCCGTCCAGCCGTGCACCTTGTCCTTGGTGAACTGCAGCAGGTGCCTGGCCCAGACGAACTCGACGGCCCAGATCGCCAGACCGCCGATCACGATCAGCCAGCCCGGCCCGGGCAGCGGGATGAGCAGGATGCCGATCGCGACGACCAGCCCACCCAGCGCGCCGATGACCACCTTGAGCGCGGCTGCCCCGGTCGGGTTAGCCCGAACGGTTTGATGTGCAATGCGCGCCCGGTCCCGCCACCTGCTGGAGCCCTGCGGAAAGTCCGGTTTGTCGCTCATCTCCCCAACCTCGGTCGTCTCGCCCTCGGGCCCGCAAAATCGCCCGTCACCAACCCCGATGACTGGACGTTACCGGAGTGTGTCGACGGTCTTGGCGGCATCGAACCGAACGGCACATTCGGGCAAAAGCACGGCATCTTACTCCCGTAGGTGGGTCCGTGCCCGCGTTTTCCTCGATCTTCCCGCTATCGGGTGAGATCGAACGATGACGGAGCGTATAGGGGAGGGTCACCTTGAGTATGGGAGGGGCGGGGCGGTCAAGCGCCGCCGCAGTGCCGGGGGGAGTACGTCCATGAGTGCTATCCGTCCTACGACCGTCGAGGTCGAGACATCGTTGCGGCTGGTCGCGCCCGACGCGACCTCGCTTCCGGTGCGGGCGAGTCTTCGCTACGACCCGGTCGACCCGTACGCGGTGCATGTGCTCTTCCACGCCGAATCCGCCGGCGGCGAGGCGGTGAGCTGGTCGTTCGCCCGTGAACTGCTGGTCACCGGACTCGACGAGCCGGCCGGCATCGGCGACGTGCGGGTCTGGCCCTGGGCCACCCCGCGCGGCGACTTCGTCGCGCTCGCCCTGTCGTCGCCTGACGGCAACGCGCTCTTCGAGGTCCCACGCAGCGTCCTGGTGCGCTTCCTGCGCCGTACATACGTCGTCGTGCCGCGTGGTCGTGAGACTGATCACCTGGACGTCGACGCGGCGGTGAACCGGCTGCTCGCCGGTCGCTGATCAGCCACTGACAGTGACGGTCAGTAGGATGATCAACCCCTGAGACAGGCTTACCCCGACCGGAAGTTCGGTCAGCACACCGACGAGGTGCTCGCGAAGAGCACCTCGTCTCGTGCTTTTGTGCGCCTTTGTCGGGTACGCCACGCCGGAGGGGTGCCGAGATGCGCAGGGGGCCGGACGTGCTGTAGAGTTCCATTCCGTTGCGGGCGATTGGCGCAGCGGGAGCGCGCTTCCTTCACACGGAAGAGGTCACTGGTTCGATCCCAGTATCGCCCACCAGTTCAGAGGGCACATCCAATCGATGGATGTGCCCTCTGCTTATGCCGAGTGACTAACTGAGTGACTAAGCCTTCTCTTCTTTGCCTTCCTCGCCGTCCGGTTCGGCGAAGATCTCATCCATGGCTGTCGCTCCGCTGAGCAACATCGGGCGCAACTGGTGGCGGTAGACCGCCTCGGTGACTCGTGTGCCCGCGTGCCCGCACAGTTCTGCGATGTCCTCCAGGCGCATGCCGCTATCGGACAGCAGCGACACGAAGCTGTGCCGGAGTTCGCGCGGGGTCCAGTTGGTCTGCTCCAGTCCAGCGGCCTTGGCTACGCGCCGGAACGCGCGCCGGACGTTCGCCGCGTCCAGGGCGGTCCCGACGCTGGAGGTGAAGACCAGGCCAGTGTTCTGCCACGATGCTCCAGCTCGCTCGCGCGTCTGGTCCTGCTCCCGCTGGTGGCGGGTCAGCGCGTCAACGCAGCGCACCGGCAACGCGAGGGTTCTGCGTGACTTCCTGGTCTTCGTATCGCCACCAGCGCGGACCGACCGCCAGACATGGATGCAAGGTGGCGACGGCGGGCTGTTCTGCCCTTCGAGGTCCACGTGATCCCAGGCCAGCGCGCGCAGCTCCTCCGTACGTGCGCCCATGAGCAGCGAAATCACGATGTAGGCACACAGCGGACTGTCCTCGGCTGCTCTCAGCAGCGCCCTGGCCTGGTCGAGGTTGAGCGACTTCGACGGCCGTCCAGGCTGCCCCTTCGGGATGCCGCAGAGCACCACGACGTTGCGTTTCACCTTGTCGCGCGCCATCGCCCGATTGACGGCCCGGTTCAGGCACTCGTGAAGGCGTCGGATGGTGCTGCTGCTGAGCATCTTCGCCTTCTTCGCCAGCCAGCGGTCTACCTCTGTGGCGCTGAGGTCGCGCAGCTTGCGCGCGCCGAGGTCGGGGATGATATGCCCACGTACGAGGTATCCGTACTTCTCGACCGTGTTCGCTGAGCGTCCGGTCAGGCCGTAGGCCAGCCAGTCCTCCAGGGCGCTGGCAACGGTGTAGGTCTGGGACGCGATGGCCAGGCCGTCTTCGTGGTCACGCATGACCTGCTTGAGCTTGGCTCGTGCCTCGGTTTTGGTCTTGCCGCTGCCCTTGCGCACGATGCGCTTGCCGGCAGGTGTGTAACCGATGGTGACCTCTGCGATGAAGCGCTGGCGCTTCTCGTCCCAGTACAGGCCGCCTTCTCCACGGCCACGACGCTCGCTCATCAGGCGTTGCTCCTCATCGTCTCGTTCTCCAGCAAGGTGACGTAGTCAGCGATCGCGGCGGCCGACACCAGGCGGGCGCGCCCTTGAGTGACCGAGCGCAGCCGCCCGGCGCGAATCTGCTCGTAGATCACGGACCGGCTCATGCTGAGCAGGTTCATGACCTCGGGAATCTTGTAGAGCGCCTTCGGCGCGTGGTGGTCGGTGCGGCGAGTGCTGGTGTCGGCTGGCCGCTCAGCGAGAGCGGTCGATGACCTAGCGGTCTGCCGGGGTATCACGGTGTGCCTCCTGAGGCTGGTTGGTGATCGATTTCGAGGTGGGGCTAGACCGCTAGGTCGCTGGCCAGCGGTTCTTTCAGGGGCTAGCGCGAGCGCTAGGTCTAGCGGGTCGGGCCGCTAGGTCTAGCGGCGGCTGATGGGTGGTTGGGGTTGGGAGGTGGCCCCCCGCTACGCGGGGAGGTGCGTGCTCGGCCTGGTTCGTCAGCCCGCCGGAGGCGGGGGCCATCTCCCTTGGTGCGGGAGGTGTCCCCCCGCTGCGCGGGGATTCGCGTGCCCGACTGTCTGCGGGGCGCGGGGACATCTCCCTTGCTGGCGCTGCTGCTAGCAGGCGCGGCGCGGAGGGGTCCGGGAGCGGCTGTGAGGCCGTTTGTGGGCTGGTGGGTGTCGGGGGTGCTATCTGCTACCGGGCTGGTCGCCGGGCGGTTGTGGTGCTAGCGGGGCTGCTATCGCTAGCGGTCGGGGGTGCTAGCGATAGCAGCGCGCCGACCGGTGACCGTCCGGGCGTGGGTCGGTGCGATGGCGTTCAAAAGACGGCTGAAACAAATAGGTCGGCCGCCACCTGCCCCTATTTGTTTCAGCAGGGGTTTCCTCGCGGGAGCCTCTACCTCTACCGGTCGGCGTTGCCGCTGGTGGCAGGCGGTTTGTGGGGTAGAGGCGGGGGTAGAGCCAGCTCTACCGGTGTCGGTGCCTCTACCGGCGGCTCTACCGGGTAACGGCCCGGCGTGTGTGGTGCCCGAAGGGCTGCTGTGGGGCCGTTTGCGGGGGTGTCCGGCGATGCCGTTACCCGTTACCTCCCGGCGTTCCTGCTGGCCACGGGCGGCGCGGCGGGTAACGGCGGGGGTAACGCTGCCGTTACCCGGTGGTGAGCCGTTACCGGTGCCGTTACCGGCATCCGGGGCGGGTAGCGGTAGCGGCGGTCCGGTGCCTGAAACCGGCCTTTGGGGCCGTTTCGGGGGTGCGCGGCGGAGTGCCGCTACCCGCTACCTTTCGGCGTTGCCGCAGTTCATCGGCGGTTAAGGAGGTAGCGGGACGGGTAGCGCTGGCGCTACCTGCCGCTACTGCGCTACCTCTGCCGCTACCTCTCGACGGTCACCGGTCGGTGCGTCTAGGGCGCCGGGAACGAGGGTGCCCGCGGTGGCTCCCGGGCCGGTTTTGGTGCTCGGCCGGCGGATGCTCTAGAGCCTCTAGAGCGCTGGCCGCACGGGGTGCGACTGGTCTAGACCGTGCTCTAGGTCTAGAGCGTCGGTGGTCTAGACCTAGAGCGGCGCGCTATCCCCTTGCGCGGGAGTCGCGGGGTGCCCGCTGGCGGGGTTGTGGGTGCTGGCCGCTGGCCGGGGATAGAGGGCTAGACCGCTGGTGGTCGCGGGTCCGTGGGGCTCGCGGCGGGGATAGTTCTATCGGGTCGCCCAGATAGCGCTATCCCCCGCCGAGGACTCCCGACAGGCCGCGCGGGCAGATCTTCCCGGGGGTGCGCACGCACGTCCGTCCCACTAGAGACACGTTCGTGCGTGCGCACCCCCGCACAGCCGCTGACCTGGACTTTTGGTGCGCACGCGCACGCGCGCACGTCAAGATCACGTGCGCACCCTTGCGCACGGTCGTGCATGCGCCACGCATGCGCGGTGTGCGCGCTGGTCAGCAGGGGTTCAGAGGGTGCTGACCGTCCAGACGGTGGGCTTGCCGGGGTGCGGGTCGATCTCGTCGAGTAGTCCCGCGTCGGCCAGGCTCTTGAGCGCGTCCTGGATGGTCCGCTTCTGTAGCGGTCCGTCGCCCTGGTCGGCCAGGGCGTCGCCGATCTGCTGGACGGTCATGCCCGTGCCGGTCGTGGCCAGGAGGCGCATGACGCGGCGGGCGGCGGGCCGGAAGCCGCTGAGCGGATCGGGGGCATAGGTGTGGCGGTCGCTGTCGTCGGCGATGGCGTGCCAGGTGCCGCCGGGTTTCCATCGGTCGTCGGCCAGCAGTTCGCCGTGACGGCGTAGGAGCAGTTCGCCGTGTCCTTTGCCGCTGCGGGTGAAGGTGCGCGTCAGGCGGAGCAGGTTGCTGCCGCGTTCTGCGGGGAGCAGTTCCCACACGCCGTCCACGTCCTGGGTCTTGGCGGAGTTGCCGCGCGCGCCGCGTGAGGTGTCCTTGCCGAAGTGGTCGAGCCGGATGGAGGAGATCTTGCGTGCCTTGAGCGGCATGAGCGTGTGCCGGTAGAGGGCGAGCCAGGGCTCTGTGTCGTTCTCCTTGCCGGTGATCATGCGGGAGATCGTGTCGAGGATGACCACCTCGGGCCGGTACTCGTCCACGGCGGCCATCAGGTCAGCGCCGCCCTCGGCGGTGTTGAGCGGGCGGAACAGCGGGAACGACAGGTAGACCAGGTTGGCCAGCGTGTCCGGGGTCGCGCCGAGCGCCAGCAGGCGTTCAAGGATGTCGTCGTCAGGGTTTTCCATGTCGATGTACAGCACGCGCACCGGAGTGCGCGCCTGGTCGCCGAGGAACGGCGCGCCGGACGCCATGTGGCAGGCCCAGTCGAGGGTGAACAGGCTTTTACCTGCCTTGCCCTCACCGACCAGGGTGATCTGCTGGCCACGGACCATGAGCTTTCCGGCGTGGAAGTCCACCGGGGCTGGCTCGCGGTCCAGGAACGTCGCCCAGTCCAGCGGCGTCGCCCGTTTCAGCGGTGGCGGGCGGTCGGGCCGCTGGTCGGTGCTGCCCTCGGGCCATTCGTGGTCGGTCATGACGGTGTACCTCGGTGACGCGAGCAGGAGGCCCAGAACAGCGCCTCAGCCCGCGTACGCGTGGCGGATGTCTGTGTCACAGGTGCGGTCCTCTCGGGGTGTTCGGCGCGGTTGACCGCGTCCGGAAGGGTCGAGTAGGCGGGGCTGAACGGGTCTGGTGGCGGCACCGGCCGGGCCGTGATGCCGCCACCATGGCGGCACCTTGGCGGCACTGTGGCGGCACCGGGTTCGTGATCTACGGCCCCGGTGCCACGTCAACCCGGTACAGGGCAAACACAGGTAGGAAGATCAGCGTTTTGGTGATCTCCGGACCCGGGTGTCCGTCCACCGTGCGCAGTGCCGACAGCACCGGCCGGAAGCGCCGTCAGCGCGCGTCCGGATGCCGTCAACCGCGCCGGACACCCGGGCTTGGCTGAGTCACTGTGGAGTTCTCAAGGAACGAGGTGGTGCAGGCCCCGCGCTGACACGGCGCGGGAAGTCAGCGGGTCAGGACTGGCGGCGGGGGCCGGGGCGACCGGCGGGCAGCTTGATGCCCCTGCCGGCCAGCAGACGGCGGGCGTTGAACAGGGTGGTTCCGACCGTGCCGGTCGAGCAGCCCAGCTCTTCGGCGATCTGCTTCTGCGACAGGCCGTCCAGGCTCAGCCCGGTGATCCGGGCCATGGCCGGGGACAGCGTGGCGACGGCGGCGCGCAGCTCCTGCGGCGTCACGTCGGCGGCCATCGCCATCGCGCCAGCAGGGATGAACGCGCGGTCGGTGGTCTGGATCAGGCCGACCTTCGCGAACGCCAGGCAGGCGCGCCGCCAGTGGCTGCCCACCGTGCCGACCGCGCAGCCCAGCGCCTGGGCGATCTCGGCGTTGGGCAGGTTCTCCAGCTTCAGCAGCGCCACGCGCCGCGCAGCTGCGGGAAGCGACATCGCGGCCTTGAGGAACGCGCCCTGGTCGAAGTTCGCCGGAAGGGTCAGCCGCCCGGAGGCTTTGCGCGGCTTGAGGCGCGGACGGCCCGTGACCTGCGTAGCGCCAGCCCGGGGAGACACCGCCTGCCGGAGCAGGTCGAACGCCTGCGCCCACAGCTCCCGCACCTGCTCCACGCTCAGCCCGGCACGCTCGGCGATCTCGTCGTTGTCCAGGCCGTCCAGGCGCAGCCGCGCCACCTGCTGCGCCTGCTGCGGCAGCGTGCCCAGCACGGGGGCCAGCAGGCCGCGCAGCCGCTGCCAGTCCGTGCCGCCGTCCGCGCTCTGCATCGCGGTCGCCGCCTGGCGGTAGTCCGACACCAGGTCGATCTCGTCGGTCGTGACCTCGCCGCGCAGCCGGGCGAAGCGCCACGCGTGGGACTGCTTGACGATCCCGTAGAGCCTGCGCACGAACCCGTGCTCGTCGCCGTCGTCGTGGAAGTTGCCGATGGTCGCCATCGCGGTCGCCCACGCCTGCGCGGCCAGGTCCTCGCCGAGGTCGCGGTTCCCGTCGGCCTTGCGGACCGCGTACCGCAGCACCTCCGGCGCGTACCGCCGGTACAGCGGGTCGAACGCCTCCAGGTCGCCGGACTGCGCCAGCGCCACCAGCTCCCGCGCCGACATATCGACCAGATCAGACAGCCGCTGCCCGTTTTTGGGCAGGGTCGAGCTACGCTTGTCGTACATCGTTCAAGGTCCTTCCTGGCAGAGGGGACTTGGATGTCAGGCCTCGGCGGGGGTGGAGCCCCGCCGGGGCCATTTCGTTCTAGCCACACGGTATACGGCTAGCGGCTAGCTGTCTAGCCGTGTAGCCCAATGACAGTGGAGTCGCTAGACTCTGCGGTCATGACGACCCTTGAGGACCTCCAGAGGTCCGCCGAGCAGGTCCGCGCCGCCACGAAGGCGCTTGATGACCTGCGCCAGCACCGTGACCAACTCATCCGCGAGGTGCGCCAGACGACCCAGCACACTGTGCCCGAGATCGCTGCTGCGGCCGGAGTTTCGCAGGCCACCGTGAAGACGGTTGTCCGAGGTCTGCGCTGAATTCGTTGCCATACAACGAGGAAACCCGATTACCACGGACGTTGGCAGCATGTGAAGACCCATGTGGAATGTGAATGGACACGTGACAGCCATCGGCAAAGGTGAGTAGCGTTCAACCTGACCTTGGTTAGGGGGAGGGTTGAACAAGCCGAACGAAGCACTGGCGATGCTCATCCGCGAAGCAGACGACCGGTCCGGCTGCTCATGGGCGGGGCTGGCAAGGCGTATCAACGACCTTGCCGCAGTCGAGGGCAAGCCGCTGAACTACGACTACACGGCTGTACACAGGTGGGTGAAGAAGGGCGAGAAACCGCGGGGACCGGTAGCAGGCCTGATCGCTCGCGCCCTCACGGAGAAGCTCGGCCGGCGGATCGATCCTGCGGATTTCGGCATGCCCGATGAGGACTCATTGGCACGTCGGGGGCTGGACTACCCGCGCAGTCCAGGGGCTACCGTGGACGTTGTCGCGGAGCTAGGGAGGGCCGACGTGAACCGTCGCAGCATCGTCAAGGCACCGTTTGTGCTGGCAGCCTTGGCCGCACCAAGCCGGGACTGGCTGCTCGCAACTCTTGATGCGACAGCCACCGAACGGGGCTCGCGGCGGATCGGCCTTGAGCAGGTCAACGGCATCCGTGGCATGTTCGCGGTGTTCCAAGAGATGGACGTAATGCGGGGCGGTGGTCACGCCCGCACTGCGTTGATCGAGTACATGAATAGTCACGTCGTGCCGCTGCTCAAGAGAGAGCACGACGCACGCACGCAGGCGGCTCTGTACGAGGCAGCAGCCGAAATGGCGTACCTGGTGGGCTGGATGACCTACGACGACGGCCAGGGCCGCCATGGCCTGGCTCAGCGCTACCTCATTCAGGCGCTCCGGCTCGCTGAGGCTGCGGGCAGCACGTCGCTCGGTGCGCACATCCTCGCCAGCCTGTCTGATCAGGCGAACCTTCTTGGCCACTCCTCCGAGGCGCTTTCGCTGGCGCGCGCCGGTCGGCGTGGGCTCGACGCCGGGGACTCCACTGCCTGCCTGGCTGATCTGCACATTCTTGAAGCTCGCGCGCTTGCGGCGCTTGGCGAAGCCAGCGGAGCAGCTGCCGCTGTCTCGCAAGCTGAACGCCTGTTTGACCAGGTGAGGCCGGAGAACGAACCGGAGTGGGCGCGGTTCATCGACCGGGCATATCTGTTCGGCGAAGCCGCTCACTGCTTTCGCGACCTGAAGCAGCCAGACCAGATCGAAAGGTTCGCCAAAGAGTCTGCCGCTGCTGCGCAGAGCCAGGGCCGAGCGCGCCGAGGCGCGCTGAGCCAGGCAGCGCTTGCGCTTGGCGACCTCACACGAGGAGAGGTCGAGGCGGCAGCTGCGAAGAGCACCCGTGCCGTGGAGCTGTCCGCAGCAGTGAATTCGTCAAGATGCGTCGAAACAATTCGCGACCTACAGCGGCGGTTGCAGCCCTTCGGCCAGGTCCCCGGCGTCGAAGCTTTCAACCTGAAGGCCCGCGATCTGCTGGGGCTGTCTGTTATCGCTATATAGACGTTCGAGTCCCTGTGAATAGTCAGCAGGCCTGCGCCGGAAAACAGCGCAGGCCTGTTAGCAGTTCATAGCCTAGACAGAGTCTTTCTCTTTCGTGGGTCTCGGCCTGCGATCCCTAGGCCGCATAGTGGGCTGAAGCCCTGCGAAATGCCGAGCCTCCTTATATAGGCGCTCCCGCCGCTTGATGCTCTTAGTTGTGACGTACAGCTTCATTGCGGTGGTGAGTGTTATAACCAATGCCGTCCCAAGCAGGATCAGCCCGAGCACTCGATCACCCTCTAGGGAAACGGCGATCGGGAGGATCATCACGACCATCAGAACTATCCAACTGAGGAGATACAGCCGCCTACTTTGCTGAAGGCGAAGGATAGCCCGGACCTCGGATCTTGCTCCCCGAATCGCCATAATCGCAGCTGAAAGCTCGGTTGCGTCAGCCGGGGGCAGCGAAGTTTGCGTCTTTTTATTGGGGGAGGGCTTCTGCCGGCGGCGGGCTCGCGCTCGCACGCCAGACTTGTATAAGCCCCGAACAACGAACTGCAGGGCGATAATGAACTTCAGTATCTTGCCAGGGCCGTTTGAGACAAGGGCATCCCATTCTTCGGCATATTGGGCCGCAAGGTGAGGATCGTCTGTCCACTTGGTGGCGGCCCAGCGTGTCATTCGACGTGCAGGCCACGCACATAGGTCCCAAAGTTCATTTACGATGAGGCCGCCAAGTAGCGCCAGCAAGGCGGCGGTCAAAACTGACCACCCATCGCAAGCCGAAGTGTTCTAAGTGCCCTCGATCGCTTATTTGCGACGACTCGTGACGCATATGCCACACCATTTGGTGTCAGTCGGTAATAGCGTCTCCGGGCTCGCTCAGGACTTGGTGGGATGTCCTCCCATCGAGACTGGACCAGTTCGGCGCGGGACAAGTCTTCTAGAACCTGGTAGACGGTCGGCCCAGATCGGCGGGCCGCTTTAATGATCTCCCAACCATCCAACTCCTGATCATCGGTGTCGAGCAAGGCGATCAAAACGTCGAGTAAAGCTGCTGAGGCACGTGGTGTGTCGCGCACATCGGTCACTCTAGCGACGCCGTTCTACCTCCGTTATCGTCCGATCCAGTGAGATCGGCCCGATGCGCAGCATGGACCTGGGTTAGTCGGCAGGCAGGTATGAACACATGCTTCCTGCATCGGCCCGCTGAGAGCCAGCCTAAGCCAAGATCTGTCTCCGCTTGAGGGTCAGGGCTGGGCTGCACTCACTCGCACATGCGTGCGTTGAGTGGATGGAAGAGCCAATAGGCCGCCTCAGGCGGCTGCCTACTGGGTGGTGGCTACGCTTCGCTACGCCACCACCTGAGCGTCGGAACCATGGCGCGATTCTCGCCAGGCTGAGTGACAAAGTGAGTGACTACCGTTGTGGACATGGGTGGACGGCCACGCACACAGCTGGACTGTCGGTGCTGCTGAGAGCGCAGAGCGCCCGAAACCAACACTGCGCAATCTTTGCTTCACACGGAAGAGGTCACTGGTTCGATCCCAGTATCGCCCACCATCAGCTACAGCAGGTCAAAGCCCTTCTTCGGAAGGGCTTTCGCCATCTTCGGGGTCGACTGACGGCTCGACAGTCAGCGAAAGTCAGCGAGGGCGTCCCGGACTCGGCCGTCGTGCTCCCCCGAGTGATGCGTATATCGGTTGAGTGTCGTCGAATGCCTGCTCGTGACCCATGACCCGCTGGACATCGTTGACCGGCACGCCGCTCGAGATCAGCCACGTGGCGTAGGAGTGCCGAAGGTCGTGGAACCGCAGCCCGCCCGCCGCGTGCCTGGCGACCAAGGCGACGGCCTCGCGACGGGTGCCAGCGTCGGTGCTGCGCTCGATCCCGGCCGCGTCGGTCCAGGAGGCGCGGAACTTCCCTGGACCGATCTCCTCGATGCTGCCGAGGAGGCCGGCTTCGGCCAGCGCCGGACGCCAGACCCGTGAACGGAACAGCGTTCGGCGCAGCGGGCTGGGGCGACGGCATCAGGTTGCGGTGGGCGAAGACCGTCTTGTAGTCGCCGATCCGGTCGGCGATCTCCAGCGTGTTGTCGCAGGCGCCGGGGACCA
>NZ_JBFAOU010000058.1:0-42959 GCF_040675365.1 Catellatospora sp. NPDC049609
CTCAGGCCGCCGCCCCGCACCCCGCCGGGTGGGGCCCGGCGTCCCACCAGACCGGACTGAAGGCCGGCCGGTGCCGCCCTTCACGACGATGGAGTACCCCAGTGCAAGAGCAGGATTCGGCCGGCCCCGCCACGGGCGGGCCAACTGCCGGCCCGGCCACGCCCGCCGGGTCCGCAGCCGAGCGCACCGCATGCACCGTCCGCCCGTCGCGCACCGCCGTCGGAGCAGGGCACCACCGGCCGGCGTGGACGGTCACGAGTGACCGCGGGCGGCGCCGGTGATCATCGACGCGCACGTGCAGCTGTGGTCGGCGGACAACCCCCGGCTCGCGGCCGCCGAGTACACCCCCGTCCGGCGCGACCACGGCGTCGGCGAGCTGAAGGCGGAGCTGAGCGAGTCGGAGGTCGACGCCTGCGTGCTGGTCGAGGCCGAAGGCACCACCTCGGCTGACACCACCCGGTGCCTGGAGGTCGCGGCCTGGACCCCGTGGGTGGTGGGCGTGGTGGGCTGGGCCCCGCTGACCGACCCCGACCTCGGCGAGATCGTCGGCAAGCACCGGGCCCAACCAGGCGGGCAACGACTCGTCGCGCTGCACGAGCGGGTGTACGAGCTGTCCGAGGACTTTCTGGACCGTCCGGCGGTGCGCGCGGGTCTGGCCATGGTGGCCGAGCTCGGCTTGGCGATCGAGCTCGCGGTGCGGGCCGAGCAGCTGCCCTCCGTGGCGCGCCTGGCACAGGCGATGCCGCACGCCCGGATCGTGTTGCAGCAGGCCGGGTCGCCCTGGGTGACCGGCGGCGTCGAAGGCCTGACCGAATGGCAGCGCGAGATCGCGCCGGTCGCCGCGTGCGACAACGTGCGGGCCAAGCTCAACGGCTTGGTGACGCTCGCGCACTGGGACCGGTGGTCGGTGGACGACCTCCGGCCGTACGTGGACCACGCGGTGCAGGTGTTCGGCGCGCGGCGGCTCCTGTTCGGCTCCGACTGGCCGATGTGCCGGCTCGCGGCGACCCATGCCGAGTCGCTGCGCGCGATCGCGTCGCTGCTGGGCGGGCTGCACCCCGACGTCTTCGGTGCGACCGCCGTCGGCACCTACCAGCTGGACGTCAGCGACCCGACCCGACCCGCCTGAACGCCGGTATGCGCCGGTGCGGGCCCGGTGCCGCGACGGCGGCACCGGACCCCGGCGGTCAGGAGCCGGCCACCGCGACACGGTCGCGGTCGATGCCGTAGACCCGCATGGCGGTGCCGGCGAGCACGTCACGCCATCCCGCGGCGTCGAGCTCGGCCAGCGCCTGCCGGACGAGGTCCAGGGTGCGGCCGTAGCGCTCGTGGAGCAGGCAGATCGGCCAGTCGCCGCCGTACATCAACCGGTCGGAGCCGAACAGCCGCAGCGCCGTACGCAGGTAGGCGCCGAGCCGGCGCAGCGCGTCGCCGTCCGGGTCGTGTCCCGGGTACAGCCCGGAGAGTTTGGCGTAGACCCGGGGGCAGCCGGCAAGGAACTCCAGGTGGTGCGACCACCGCTCAGCCTGGTCGCGCTCGGCCCGCAGCGGAGGCGCGCCGAGATGGTCCAGGATCAGGTGCAGTCCGGGATGGCGACGGGCGACCTCGGCGGCGGTGGCCAGTGCCTCGGGGCCGCCGGCGACGAAGTCGAACGGCACCCCGGCCTGTTCCAGCAGGTCGAGTCCGGCGTCGGCGTCGGGGTGCAGGATCCAGGACGGGTCCTCGCGTTCGTGGATCAGGTTGCGCACCCCGACGAACAGCGGATCGTCGCGCAGCCGCGCCAGCCTGTCCGCGGCGACCGACGGCTGATGCAGGGGAACGTAGCCGACGACGCCGACGATCCGGCGGTCGGACTTCGCGGTTTCCAGCATCAGGTCGGTGTCGAAGTCGTCGTCGGCGGACTGCACCAGCACGGCGGCCCCGACTCCGCGGTCGGCGAGTGCGGGCGTGACCTCGGGCAGCGTCATGGCCCGGTTGATGGGCGCCAGATGGGGCCCGAGCCAGGGGTAGACGCCACGCGACGGGTCCCACACGTGCAGGTGCGCGTCGATGATCGTCTCGTGGGGAGGGTTGGTCATGTGCGGCTCCAGGGGGTCGGCGGGAGTCGGTCGGCTCGCGTACAGGAGGCACCGTGCGGGCCGGGGACGGTCGGGCGTTGTCATCCGGCGAAACATATGATGTCATATCTGAGCTGGATCCGATCCGGACAGGCGATGTCGAGCCTTCGGCCGTAGGCCAGGCGCACCAAGCGATGCCGCGGCAGGCGGTGACGCGTGTCCGCCGCGCTCGAACGGGCCACATCGCTCGGTCGCTGCCACGACGTTCGGCCGGACACCGGCTCAAGAAGGGGAGGCCATGTACCGCGCCGTATACGAAGGCGACCGCCGCCTGAGCGTTATCGACGTGCCCGAGACCGCACCCGGCCCGGGGCAGGTGCAGATCGACGTGGCGTTCACCGGAATCTGCGGCACGGACCTGCACATCCTGCACGGCGCCATGGACCGGCGAGTCGCCGTCCCGGCGGTGATCGGTCACGAGATGTCAGGCACGGTGGCCAGGCTCGGTGACGGCGTCGACGGCTGGAAACCCGGCGATCCCGTCACCGTCCTGCCCGTCCTGCCGTGCGGAGCCTGCCGGACGTGTGCCGCCGGGCACGGGCACGTCTGCCCGCGGCTCACCTTCATCGGCATCGACAGCGCCGGGTCCATGCAGCAACGCTGGAACGTGCCCGCGAGCGCACTAGTGCGCCTGCCCGAGACCCTCCACCTGGCCCACGGCGCGCTCGCCGAACCGACCGCCGTGGCGGTGCACGACGTGCGCCGCAGCGGCCTGACCAGCGGCGAGCACGCGGGCGTGGTCGGCGGCGGGCCCGTCGGTCTGCTCATCGCCGTGGTCGCCCGGCGCACCGGAGCCCAGGTGCTGGTCCTGGAGCCCAGCCCGCAGCGGCGAGCCGTCGCCGACCGGCTCGGCTTCGCCACCGCGGACCCCACCGCCGCCGACACGAATGCGCTGATCGAGGACTGGACCGGCGGCGAGGGCGCCGCGGTCTCCTTTGAGGTCTCCGGCGCGGCGGCTGGCGTCGCCACGGCGGTGCAGGCCCTGGCGCCCCGGGGGCGGCTGGTGATGGTCGCGATCCACGCCACCGCGCGAGAGGTCGACCTGCACCGCTTCTTCTGGCGCGAACTGACGATGCTGGGCGCCCGGCTGTACAGCCGGCAGGACATGGCCGACGCCGTCGAGCTGGTGGCCGGCGGCCAGATCCCGGCTGATCAGTTGATCACCCATGTGGAGCCGCTGGAGCGCGCCGGTGCGGCGTTCGCCGCCCTGGAGTCCGGGGCCGGCGTGATGAAGGTGCTGCTCGACTGCGCGGCCGGGCGGTGAACCCCGCCATGTTCGACCTCACCGGCCGGCTCGCCGTCGTCACCGGGGCGCGCCGCGGCATCGGCCTGGCCGTCGCGGAGGCGCTCGCGGGCGCCGGAGCCGACATCATCGCCGTCAGCGCCCGGCTCGAGGAGGAGGGCAGCGAGGTCGTCCGCCGGGTGACGGCCCACGGCCGGACCTGCGAGGTGCGTGCGGTCGACTTCGCCCGGCGTGCGGCGGTCGCCGCCCTGGCCGACGATCTGGCGGGCCGGGAGCGGCCGGTCGACATCCTGGTCAACAACGCCGGGACGATCGCCCGCGCGCCGGCCGCCGAGCACAGCGACGACGACTGGGACCACGTGCTCGCGGTCGACCTCACCGCACAGTTCGTCCTGGCCCGGGAGGTCGGGCGGGCGATGCTGCAACGGCGTACCGGAAAGATCATCTTCACGGCGTCGCTGCTCAGCTTCCAGGGCGGGATCACCGTGCCCGGATACACCGCAGCCAAGTCGGGCGTGGCCGGACTGACCAGGGCGCTGGCCAACGAGTGGGCCGCCCACGGTGTCAACGTGAACGCCATCGTGCCCGGCTACATCGCCACCGACAACAACCAGGCGCTGCGCAACGATCCCGCGCGCAACGCCGCCATCGTCGACCGCATCCCCGCCGGGCGGTGGGGCACCCCGGCAGACCTCGCCGGGGTGGCCGTCTTCCTCGCCTCGGCCGCCTCCGACTACGTGCACGGCGCGCTGGTGCCCGTCGACGGCGGCTGGCTCGGCCGGTGACCGACCCGAAGTGACGACAACGATCGGAGCACCCATGCAGGTGATCGCGCTGCACACGCGGCTCAAGCCCGGCCTGGAAGCCGAGTACGAACGCATCCATGCCAAGCTCTCACCCGAGCACGAACAGGCCCTGCACGCCAGCGGGGTCCACTCGTGGCACATCTGGCGCGACGGGCTCGACCTGTTCCACACCGTGGTGTGCGACGACTGGGCTGGTATGGAGTCGGCGATGGCGCAGCTGGAGCTGACCGAACGCTGGCACCAGGTGATCCACCCGATGCTGGACATGGCCGTGTCCCAGCGCGGACCGCTGCCCCTGGTGTGGCAGCTGCCCTGACGACCCCGACCTCACCGCACCCGGAACCAGGGGAGTAGCCGTGAACCCACCCGCCCCGGCGGCGATGCCCACGCGGCCGCTCGGCCGCACCGGCCTGCACGTGACCACGCTCGGCTTCGGCGCGTCCGGAATCGGCAACCTGGGCTACGCCGGATCCGACCTCGCCGCCGCCCAGGCCGTCGACGCCGCGTGGGAGGCGGGCATACGCCATTTCGACACCGCGCCCCACTACGGGCTCGGACTGTCCGAACGGCGGCTGGGCGCGGCGCTGCGCGCCCACCCGCGCGACGCCTACGTGCTGTCCACCAAGGTCGGCCGGCTGCTGCGCCCGCACCCCGCGCCGACCGGCTCCGACCTCGCGGCCGGTGGCTTCGACGTCCCCGACGACCTGGTGCGCGTATGGGACTTCACCGCCGACGGCGTCGCCCGCAGCATCGAGGAGAGCCTGACCAGGCTGGGCGTCGACCGTATCGACATCGTCTACGTCCACGACCCCGACGACGCCGTCGACGAGGCGATCGGCCAGGCGATTCCCGCCTTGATCGCGCTACGTGACCAGGGCGTGATCGGTGCGGTCGGCGTCGGCATGAACCAGTGGCAGGCGCCGCTGCGCATGGTGCTGGAGACCGACCTCGACGTCGTCATGCTGGCCGGCCGGTACACCCTGCTCGACCGGTCGGGTGAGCACCTGCTCGACGAGTGCGCCCGCACGGGTGTGGCCGTCGTCGCGGCCGCACCCTTCAATTCGGGCATCCTGGCCAGGCCGTGGCCGGCCGACGGCAGCAACTTCAACTACGCACCCGCACCGGACGGGGTGCTCCGGCAGGCTCGCCGGCTCGCCGAGGCCTGCCGGGAGCACGAGGTCGCACTGCCCGTCGCCGCGCTGCGGTTCCCCCTGCGCCACCCCGCGGTGGCGTCCGTCGTCACCGGCATGAGGTCGGCCGAGCACGTCGCGGCGGCCGTGACGGGCTTTCGGACACCCGTGCCCGACGGTCTCTGGCAGGCGACGCGGTAGCGCGAGGTCTTCGGAAAGCGGTGGGGTGGGGACGAACTCGTCCCCACCCCACCGCGCGTCGGGCGGCCGCGACAGCAGCCGGCTTCGCACTGCCGGCTGCTGTCGCGACGGCGACGCCCTTCTGCTGATCAGCTGCGCAGGGCCCACTGCTGGTTCGTGCCGCCGTGGCATGCCCACAGGTGCAGCAGGGTCCCGTTGGCGGTGCCGTTGCCGCTCGCGTCGACGCACAGGTTCGACTGCACGCCGGTGATCGTGCCGTTGGTGTTGACGTTCCACTGCTGGTTGGCCTGCCCGTTGCAGTCCCAGATGACCAGGCGGGTGCCGTTGGCGGTGCCCTGGCCGGTGGCGTCAAGGCACTTGTTGCCGTAGACCATCAGCTGCTTGCTCGCGGTGTACGTCCACCGCTGGTTGGTCGCGCCGCCGCAGTCCCACAACTGAACCTGGGTGCCGTTGACGGAGCTGGAGTTCGGCACGTCGACACAGCGGCCCGACTGTCCGCCGACGATGGTGACCCCCTGCTGGGTGGAGGACTGGACGCCGGCGGAGGCCATCACGGTGCGAGCCGCCGTAGGCCAGTTCCCGCCGGTGACGACCACCGTGCCGGTGTTGACGTTGCCCCGCGAGCCGCTGGTGATGTTGGTATTGGTGCTGGTGGTCCAGTTGTCGGTCAGGGTCAGGTTGCCCGTGTTGTTGTTGGCCCAGTGCTGCCCGTAGGCCCACTGCCCGATGTTGTCGAACACGTTGTTCGAGGCGGTCAGGTACCGGGCGCCTTCGTCGAAGTACAGGCCGAGCCAGCCGTTGGTGTTGCGGAAGTAGTTCCGGCTGATCGTCGAGCCCGGCAGCGCGGACAGGGCGTAGAACGCCGCCCCGTCGGTCATCTGGCGCATGACGTCGTGGACGTAATTGGCCTGCACCCGGTAGTTCTTCGCGATCGTCGCGGTGGTGTACCGGGGCTGGTAGTTGTAGAGGCCGCGGTCGACGTAGTCCTGCGCACCGCCGGGATCGTTGGCGCCCCAGCCGTAGCCGATCGAGATGCCCGTGTAGGGCAGGTTGTAGACCTCGTTGTTGGTCATGGCCGAGTCCGCGGTGTACGTCATGAGCAGCCCGACGTGGCTGCGGTAGTCGATGGCCACGTCGTGGACGGAGTTGTTGTGGTAGACGATGTCCCGGTTGGTCATCCGGGTGTCGGCGGGGTGGTGCGCGTCGGCCTGTACGCCACCGGCGATGACGGCCCCGGCCGCCAGCTGCTCGAAGGTGTTGCCGATCACGTCGATGTCGCTCGCGCCGAGGCCGACGCCGGTGGCGTGGGCGTTGGCGTCGTTGCCGATGCCCAGCCCGACCTGGCCGAGGTTGGTGAACCGGTTGCCGGTGAACCTGATGGCGTTGGCCGCCGAGACCTGCACCGCCGCGGGCATCTGCCGCCAGTGGGGCCGGGTCGCCTCGAACTGCTGGCAGCCCGACTGGCACGAGCTCAGCCAGTCGGACGGCCGAGCCCAGGTGCCGTGGATGTACGCGCCGGTCTGCTGGTCGGCATAACCCTGGCCGGTGTTGGGCTGCAGCCAGCTGGTGTGCGAGAACTGCAGGCCGGAGAACGAGAGATGATGGGCCGGTGCGGCGTAGGTGCCGCCCACCCGCAGCAGCGACTCCAGCCGCGGCAGCTGCACCTCGACTGTGGCCATGTTCTCGCCGCTGAGCGGCTTGTAGTAGAGCTGTCCGGCGGCGGTGTCCAGGTACCACTCACCGGCGGCGTCGAGGAACTCGCGCGCGTTGACCAGGTACATCGGTCCGGAGTGGAACGGCCTGCTCAGCGTGTCGTAGCCGAAGGTGTTGTTGTTCCAGGCCGGCTGCTCCATGGTGATCACGTTGTTGCTGATGGACTGCACCGGCACGTACCGGTCGGTGAACGAGTTCACCGACTCCAGCTCGACGCGGTCCTCGGCGGCGACGTTGTTCAGGTACGCCAGCGCGCCGTTGGTGAAGGTCATGCCGCTGGTCGTCATCGTGAAGTCGCCGCGGTTGACCTGCGTGCGGGCGCGGGTCGCGAGGCGGCCGTTGACGTAGAGCTGGCGGGTGTCGAATCCTGCGCTCGCGGCGGCGCGCCAGATGTTCTGCGCGGCATCGACCTGCGTCCATCCGGTGACCCGCTGGCCACCGTAGATGATGGGCCGGGCGCCGCTAGCGGCCTGCCAGAACACGGTGTAGCCGTTGGCGCCCGAGTCGGCGGAGGTGAACGTCAGCGGCGCGGACAGGGCGTAGGTGCCACCGGCGAGCTGCACCACGATGTCGCCGCTCATCGTCGGGGCGAGACCGCGCACCGTCGACTGGGCCTGGGCCAGCGAGCACGGTTGCGGGCTGGAGCAGGCCGTGCCGGAACCGGTGGGGGACACGTACAGGGTGGTCATGACCGCGGCGGTGGCGGGAGTGGCCGACAGCGCCGACGCGGCGGCGAGCAGTGCGGCGGTGTAGAGGGGCAGCAGCCGGGATCGGCGTTTCATTCGTCGGTGGGCGCGGCCGGGTGCAGAAGCCACGATGGCGTCCTTCCACGAGTGGAGCAGTTGACGGGGGCGCAGTAGGAGCTGTCATCAGCGGGAAACGCTGGCGTAATCAATGCTCGGGCATCACATCACATGTATGACGTCATAGCAATATCGAGGTCGATGGGACGCGGCCGCGGGACACGGGACATGCCGCGGCCCGGTCGGCCGGGCCCCGCGGCGGCGATCGCCGGGGTGGACGAGCACGCGCGCTGCGGGCACCTCGCGGTGCCCGCAGCGCGCCGGTGTGGCCGATGCGCGGCCGGGCGTCTGCTACGAGCCGATCGCCATGGCGAAGATGTGCATCGTCGGCACTCCGGCTGCCGGCCGTGCGCTGATGTTGGGCAGCTCGACGCGCACGACGGGTTTCGCCGCCAGGGACGCGCCGGCGTAGTAGATCGTGGCGGCCGTGTTCTCCCGGCGGTTGCCCGGCCGGTTCTGGTAGGCCATCACGATCGCCGCCGTCGCGCCGCTCTTGGGCCCGCCGTACCAGTCGGGCACGGCCAGGGTGAACGACTGGCGGGTGCCGTCGGCGTAGACCACGGTGGCGGTTCCGCTGACGGCGCCGTAGGTGCCGGCGGCCAGGAACCCGAGCTTGCTGCCGGTGCCGCTGATGGCGACGGACTGGCCCGAGGCGATCGCGTTGTCCGCCCCGCCCGGCTGCACGTTCGGCCAGCGGAAGTTGACTCCCTCGCGGCTCAGGAGCGCGCCTGGTGTGACGCCGGCCTGGGCGAGGGCCTGCGCGGACAGGGTCGCACCGTTGCCGTCGAAGTTACCCGCGCCCGTGTTGGTGTCGTTGGTCGTGGCGACATTGGAGAAGAGCTGTTCGAGGGTCGGCGTCGTCTGCCCCGTCGGCTGCGCCCGGTAGGTGCGGCCGGCCTGGACGGTGATCCTGACGCAATCGGACTCGACCCTGACCGGGGTCACCGCAGTGCCGTCGACGGCGTCGACCACGGTGAAGCCGCCGGTGAACAGCCGCGCGCGCACCTGCACCACGCCGGAGCGGTCAGCCCGGATGAGCGCCTCGGCGAGCTGCCCGGAACTCCAGGTCAGGCTCACGGTGTACCCGCCGCGGCCGCGCAGCCCGGTCACCCGGCCGCTCGGCCACGCCGAGGGCAGCGCCGGCAGCAGGTGCAACTCGCCGTTGTGGCTGTGCAGCAGCATCTCGGCGATGCCGGACGTCGCCCCGAAGTTGCCGTCGATCTGGAACGGCGGATGCAGGTCGAACATGTTCGGCGCCAGCCGGGACGTGTTCACCAGGTCCCTGATCAGCTTGTGGGCGCGGGCGCCCTCCTCCATCCGCGCCCAGAAGTTGATCTTCCAGGCGAGCGACCACCCGGTGCCGTCGTCGCCGCGCAGCTCCAGGGTCCGCCGTGCGGCCTCGAACAGCGTGGGGGTCGCCCGCTTGGTGATCTGGTTGCTCGGATGCAGCCCGTACAGGTGGGAGACGTGGCGGTGGTACTGCTCGGTCTCGACCCAGTCGGCCAGCCACTCCTGGATGTTGCCCCGCGAGCCGACCTTCGTCGGCGCCAGCCGCTGCCGGGCCGTGCGCACCTGCGTCCGGAAGTCGGTGTCCACGCCGAGCACCTCGCTCGCGGCGGCGCACCCGTCGAACAGGTCCCGCAGGATCTGGTTGTCCATGGTCGGCCCCGCGCAGACGCTGACGTTGGCGTGGTGGGCCAGCTCGGGGGAGTTCGACGGGTTGGTCACCAGGTAGCCGAGGTTCGGCTCGGTGACCAGCGTGCTGAGGAAGAACTGGGCCGCGCCCTTCATCGCCGGGTAGTTGGTGCGCAGGAACTCCACGTCGCCGGTGAACCGGTAGTGGTCCCAGATCATGGTCGCCAGCCACGCCCCGCCGGTCTGCCACATGCCCCAGAAGGCGCCGTCGACCACCGAGGTCGCCCGCCAGGCGTCGGTGTTGTGGTGGGTCACCCAGCCGCTCGCCCCGTACTGCACCTGGGCGGTCCGGGCCCCGGTGACCGCGAGGTCACGGATCATCGCGAACACCGGCTCATGGCACTCGGACAGGTTCGTCGTGTCGGCCGGCCAGTAGTTCATCGGCAGGTTCGCGTTGAGCGTGTACTTGGAGTCCCACGGCGGGGCCATCTGGTCGTTCCAGATGCCCTGCAGGTTGGCCGGCTGCGTGCCGGGCCGGGAGGAGGCGATGAGCAGATACCGGCCGTACTGGAACAGCAGCGCGGAGAACTGCGGGTCGGCGACGGAGGCGTGCTGGCTGATCCGGACGTCCGTGGGCTGGTCGGCCGCCGAGGTGCGGCCGAGGTCGAGCGTCGTCCGCTGGAACAGCGCCTGGTAGTCGGCGACATGCCGGGCGAGCAGCGTGTCGTAGGAGACGCCGCGGGCGGCGCTGAGGTGGCGGCGGGCGATGCCCTGGTGGTCGCCGCTCACGTCGCGGTAGTTGACGTAGCTCGACCCGATCGACACGAACAGGGTCACGCTGTTCGCGCCGGAGACGCGCAGCGTGCCGCCCGAACTGGAAACGGTGCCGCCGCTGGCGCTCACCCCGGCGAGGGCGTGGAACCGGACGGCCCCCGTCACCCCTTCCATGGAGCCGGAGGTGCCGTTCAGGGCGATGGTGCTGCCGTCCGGGCTGGACACGCTCGACGACTGCGGGCTGTCGAACGCCGCGGTGAAGGTGACCGCACCGGTGCGGTCGGCCGTGAGCCGCATGACGATCACCTGGTCGGGCGCGCTGGCGAACACGTCGCGCTGATACCGCACGCCGTTCATGACGTAGGTGACCGACGTGGTCGCGGTGGTCAGGTCGAGCCTGCGGTGATACTGCGAGGCGCTGCCGGAGGGGAACGTCAGCCGGAGGTTGCCCACCGGCTGGTAGGCGAGCTGGCCGACGGGCCGTCCGAGCATCCGCTGGTTGATCAGGTCCTGTGCCTGACTCCACTGGTTGGCGAAGACCAGCCGCCGGATCTCGGCCAGCGCCCCCGCCCCCGCGGTGTTGGCCGGATCGTGCGGGCCCCCCGCCCACACCGTGTCCTCGTTGAGCTGCAGCCGCTCGTTGTCGACGTTGCCGAAGACCATCGCGCCGAGGCGGCCGTTGCCGATGGGCAGGGCACGCAGCCAGTCGGTGCCGGCGGACTGGTTGTACCAGAGGGCCAGGTCGTCGGCGGCCAGCACCTCGGCGGGCGCGGCGGAACCGGCCTGTGCCTCGGCGGTCCACGGCAGTGGCATGAGGAGGGCTCCGGCGCCCACGGCACCGGTTTTGATCACTTGTCTGCGGGTCAGATCCGACATCGCGCAACTCCTTGAAGCGAACGGCTGAATGGTCGATGTGCTGGTGCTTCGGGGCGGAAGAACGGCCGGTGGCCTGCCTGGTGGCCCGGCCACCGGCCCGGTGCGGCCGGCTGTCAGAGCCGGCCGGTCACTGGAATGAGGCGTCGTCGAGGTAGTAGCCGTCGGTCCCGGCCGCCGTCTCCACGTAGAGGCTCGCGCCGGACAGGGTCCCGGTCCAGGAGACGGTCGCGGTGCCGGTCAGCTGGGTCCATCCGCCGGAGTTGACCGTCGTGGCCGGGGTGAGCTGCAGGTACGCCGTCGAGCCGTTGGCGGTCAGGGCGAGGGTGACCTTCGCCGACGGGGTGCCGCTCTGGGTGCGTACCCAGACGCTGGTCGTGTAGCTCTTGCCGTTGACGAGCTTGGCGGTGACGTCCTGGCGGATGCCGTTCCAGGAGGCGGTGCGGCCCGTGATGGCCAGCGACCTGCTGCCGCCCCGCACCACCGAGGTGTTGGACGCCAGCGTGCCGCTGCCGAACACGGCCCAGCCCGTCGTGCCGGCCTCCATGTCGGCGTTGGCCAGCTGGTTCCCGCCGGAGACGCCGCCGGCGAACTGCCACCAGTTCACGTTGAACAGGCCGCCGCCGCTGCCGGTGAACCGCAGGTACAGGTCACGGGTGCCGGTCGCGCCCGACACCCCGCACGAGACCGTGGTCCAGGTCTGGTAGCCGCCCGTGCCGCCCACCCCGCACGTTCCGACGACGGGGCCGGTCAGGCTGTCCAGCCGCAGCTCGATGTTGCCACCCGCACCCGCCGAGGCGACCCGTGCGGTGAAGGACGTCGCACCGGAGCCGAAGGCGACACCCTTGACCTTGATGTAGTCGCCGTTGTCGATCCAGCCGACGTTGAGGGTGCCCTCGCTGGCGGGCTCGGTCTCCACGCCCGTCTCCCAGGCGATCGTCTCGGCCTCCTGGCGCACGTACGGGTTCAGGGTGCCGATCTGCGGCGCGCCGGAGCTCGTCATGTTGATCGTCGGGATGGTGCCGTTGCTGTTGTACGTGAACTTCTCGACGGCCACCGACCGGGTGTAGCCGCCGCCGCCGGGCAGGGCACCGTTGTGGTAGAAGAAGTACGAGCCGCCGTTGAAGTCGATGACGCCGGCATGGTTGGTGAAGCTGCTGCCCTGCCGGGGCATGACGGTCCCGCGGTAGGTCCAGGGCCCGGTGGGGCCCGGGGCGGTGGAGTAGCCGATGAACTCCGAGCAGCATTCGGCTGCGAACACGTTGTAGTACAGGCCGTTGCGCTTGTAGACCCAGGGCCCTTCCTCGTACAGGGTCGGGCGGCTGGCGTTGCCGGTGCGGGTGCCGTATCCGGCGGTGGTCAGCGGGATCTGGGTCGGGCTGCCCGAGTATGAGATCATGTCGGTGTTCAGCCGGACGTACCACAGGCGCGGGTTGCCCCAGTACAGGTACGCCTGGCCGTCGTCATCGATGAGGACGTTGGGGTCGATCTCGCCGTTCTCCACCAGCGGACGCCCGAGCGCGTCGGTGAACGGGCCGGTGGGGCTGCTGGACACGCCCACCCCGATGGCCATGCCGCCGGTGGCCCGATTCTTCACCGGGACGTACCAGTAGAACTTGCCGTTGCGGTAGGCCACGTGCCCGGCCCAGGCGTCGGCGCTGGCCCAGCTGAAGGTGGACAGGCTCATCGGCACGCCGTGGTCGGTCCAGTTCACCATGTCGGCCGAGGAGTAGACGCGCCACTCCTTCATCGTGAAGTAGGTCGATCCGTCCTCGTCGTGGCCGGTGTACAGGTACACCCGGCCGTTGTGGACCAGTGGAGCGGGATCGGCGGTGTAGATCGTCTGGACGATCGGGTTGTCCGCGCCGGCGCCGACCGGGGCGAGGGTGAGCGTGAGCAGCAGGCCGGCGGCGACGGCGGCGAGCCGTCGCAGGCGCCGACCGGTCTGCCGCGTCAGCGGATGTGTCACGAGGTCTCCTTCGGAATTCGTCGACCTGGTGCGGCGCCCGGTTCCGGTGTGCCCGCCGGCAGCCGGCCCGCGTGCGCGAGGCCGTGGCGAGGGGAGACCGCGCCGGAGGTCGAGTTGCTGCAGCACGGGAAGTGCGCTGTATGACGTCTGAGCACGCCGCACACCTGACCCGATCGCCCTGACGTGCGCGATCGGTGCCCTGCCAGCCGATGCGGATGAGGGTGCCGACCATCCCGCGGTCAGTCGAATGTGACCGATAACAGTGCTTGAGTCAAGATGTGACGAAAAGGTTTCGCGTGTGCGCAGGTCAGCTGAACGGTCCTGTTCGGAGGAGATCAACCAGGAAAGATCGATGCGTGCGGGTGGGTTGACAACGGAGATGTGACCGATAACATCGACCGAGCCGACTACCTGATAACACGTCATATGACATGGCTTCCACCACGGCATGCGACGGGGATCGGCGGGATCGGCAAGGTTTTCGTCGAGGCGTACCGGCGGCGCGGCACCCATCGACTGGCGATCTGTGATGGCTCCACCCGCCGTCAGAGGCCGCCACCTGTCAGGTGCGGCACCTGGCAGGCAGCACCCCCAAGGCATGTGGCGCGCTGGTGCGCGCCCGCCTGGCCATCACTCGTCAGGAAGGGTCTTCATGTCCATCAGGGACGGCCTCCCCCCTCACCGCACCAGACGATGGTTCTCCGCAGGATCAGCACTGCTGCTCACCGCGACCGGCGCGACGGCCATTCTCGCGGCGGGTCCGGCCGGGCTCGGCGGCCCGGCGCCCGCCCAGGCGCACACCATCGTCAGCACCGACTACCAGCAGGTCACCCTCGCCAAGGGGCTGTCCGAGATGGGCGAGCCGATGACGCTGGCCGTGCTGCCGGACCGGTCGGTCCTGCACACCGCGCGCAACGGCACGCTGCGCCGCACCGACGCGGCCGGCAACACCTCGGTCGTCGGCACCATCCCGGTCTACACCCACGACGAGGAGGGCCTGCAGGGTGTCGGCGTCGACCCGAACTTCGCCACGAACCGCCACATCTACCTGTACTACGCCCCGCCGCTGTCGACCCCGGGCGGCGACGCCCCCTCCACCGGCAGCAACTGGTCGGCGTGGCAGGGCGTCAACCGGCTCTCCCGGTTCACGCTGAACTCGGACTACACCGTCAACCAGTCGAGCAAGGTCGACATCCTCGACGTCGCCGCCGACCGGGGCATCTGTTGCCACACCGGCGGCGACATCGACTTCGACGCCGCCGGCAACCTCTACCTGTCCACCGGCGACGACACCAACCCGTTCGAGTCCGCCGGCTACTCGCCGCTGGACGAGCGGACCAACCGCAACCCGGCCTTCGACGCCCAGCGGTCCGCGGCCAACACCAACGACCTGCGCGGCAAGATCCTCCGGATCAAGGTCAACGCGAACGGGTCGTACTCGATCCCGGCCGGCAACATGTTCGTCGACTCGGACAACCGGACCCGCCCCGAGATCTACGCGATGGGCTTCCGTAACCCGTTCCGGATCAGTGTCGACAAGGCCACCGGCGTGGTCTACGTCGGCGACTACGGCCCGGACGCGGGCAGCACCGGCAACCGCGGCCCCAGCGGGCAGGTCGAGTTCAACCGGGTCACCGGGCCGGGCTTCTACGGCTGGCCCTACTGCACCGGCACGAACACCTCCAGCGAGACCTACGCCGAGTGGGACTTCGCCAGCAACACCGCCGGGTCGAAGTACAACTGCGGCGGCGGCCCGACCAACAACAGCTTCCGCAACACCGGCCTGCCCACCCTGCCCGCCGCCAAGACCGCCTGGATCCGCTACGCGGGCGACGCCGGCAGCCCGTCGGAGTTCGGCGGCGGCTCGGAGTCCCCGATGGGCGGCCCGGTCTACCGGTACGACGCCTCCTCGCCCTCCAGCACCAAGTTCCCCCAGGGCTTCGACGGGCAGTTCTTCGCCGGTGAGTTCGGCCGGGGCTGGGTCAAGCCGATCCACGTCAACGCCGACGGCACCCGCGGCGCCATCGAGACGTTCCCGTGGAACGGCAAGCAGGTCATGGACATGGCCTTCGGACCCGACGGCGCGCTGTACGTGCTCGACTACGGCACCGGCTACTACAACGGCGACGCCAACTCGGCGCTGTACCGCTACGACTACGTGGGCAGCGGCAACCGGGCCCCGACCGCCGTCGCGACCGCCGACCGGACCTCCGGCACCGCCCCGCTGACGGTGAACTTCTCCTCGGCGGGATCGTCGGACCCCGAAGGCGGGACGCTGACCTATTCCTGGGCCTTCGGCGACGGCACCACCTCCACGGCCGCGAACCCGGCCAAGACCTACACCGCCAACGGCACGTACAACGCCACGCTGACCGTCCGCGACCCGCAGGGCGCGACCGGCACCGCCAGCGTGCAGATCGGCGTCGGCAACACCGCGCCGACGGTCACCATCAACAGTCCCGCCAACGGCCAGCTGTTCGGCTTCGGCGAGTCCGTCTCGTTCAGCATCACGGCCACCGACCCGGAGGACGGCGCGATCGACTGCGCCAGGGTCAAGATGACCTATGTGCTGGGCCACGACAGCCACGGCCACCAGATCACCTCGCAGACCGGCTGCACCGGCACCATCGCGGTCCCCGTCGACGGCGAGCACGACGACGCGGCCAACATCTTCGGGGTCTTCGACGCCGAGTACACCGACGCGGGCGGCCTGACCACGCACACCCAGCACACCCTGCAGCCGCGCAAGCGCCAGGCCGAGCACTTCAAGACCTCGTCCGGCATCGCCACCTACGACAAGAGCGCGGCCGAGGGCGGCAAGACCGTCGGTGACATCCACAACGGTGACTGGATCGCGTTCACGCCGTACCGGATCAACAACGTGACCTCCTTCAGCGCCCGCGTCTCGTCGGCGGGAAGCGGCGGCACGCTGCAGATCCGGGCCGGCTCGGCCACCGGGACCGTGCTCGGCTCGGCGACCGTGCCGGTCACCGGCTCGTGGGACACCTTCGCCACGGTCACCGGCTCGATCAGCAGCCCGCCGACCGGCACCACCACCCTGTACCTGACCTTCGCCGGGTCCGGCACCGGGTTCCTGTACGACGTCGACTCGTTCACCCTGGCCACCGGTACCACCACCCCGGGCACCGGTCCGGTCAAGGGGTTGGCGGGCAAGTGCCTGGACGTGCGCAACGGATCGTCGGCCGACGGCACGCAGATCCAGATCCTCACGTGCAACGGGGCCGCCGCGCAGACTTGGACGGTGTCCGGTTCGACGCTGCGGGCGCTGGGCAAGTGCCTGGACGTCAGCGGCGGCGGCACCGCGAACGGCACGAAGATCCAGCTGTGGACGTGCACCGGCGGCGCGGCGCAGAACTGGACCTACCAGAGTTCGGATCAGACGCTGCGCAATCCGCAGTCGGGCAAGTGCCTGGACGTGTCCGGCAACAACTCGGCCGACGGCACGATCGTGGCCCTGTGGACCTGCAACGGCGGCGCCAACCAGAAGTGGACCCTGCCGTGACCAGGGCCGCGACCACCGCGATCCGTCCACCGAACCCGGGAAGGTAGCCGATGGACCACCCCAAGACGAGCCGCTCCCGCTGGGCGGCGGCCGCCACCGTGGCCCTGGCCCTCGCCGTCACCGGCCTCACCGTCGCCGTCCGGGCCGAGCAGGCACTGGCCGCGACGGTCGGCACGCCCACGCGGATCGTGGGCGGCCAGTCCGGCCGGTGCCTGGAGGTGCCCAACTCCGGCACGAGCAACGGCCTGCAGACCCAGCTGTGGGACTGCAACGGCAGCGCCGGCCAGTCCTGGACGCTCACCGCGGCGGGCCAGCTGACGGTCTACGGCAACAAGTGCCTCGACGCCTCCGGCCGGGGCACGACCAACGGTACGCAGGCCATCATCTGGGACTGCAACGGTCAGACCAACCAGCAGTGGAACCTCAACGCCAACGGCACCATCACCGGCGTCCAGTCGGGCCTGTGCCTGGACGCCAACGCCGCCGCGACCGCCAACGGCACGAAGGTGCTGCTCTGGGCGTGCCACGGCGGCGCCAACCAGCAGTGGGCGCAATCGCTGCCGAGCTCGCCGAGTCCGACGCCGACCTCGGCGCCTCCGCCCGGGGGCGGCCCCTGTGACATCTACGGCGCGGGCGGCACGCCCTGCATCGCGGCGCACAGCACCACCCGAGCCCTGTACCAGGCCTACAGCGGAAACCTGTACCAGGTCAGGCGCTCGTCGGACAACACCACCCGCAACATCGGCGTGCTCAGCACCGGCGGTGTCGCCAACGCGGCGGCGCAGGACTCGTTCTGCGTCAACACCACGTGCGTGATCACGGTGCTTTTCGACCAGTCCGGTCGCGGCAACGACCTGTGGTACCAGGGCTCCAGCGTGGTCCCCGGCTCACCGCAGAGCCGCCCGGCCGTGGCGACGACCGAGTCGCTGACGGTCGGCGGCGGCAAGGCGTACTCGCTGTACATCAACCCCGGCAACAGCTACTGGCGCGACGGCCACCTGACCGGTGTCCCGACCGGCAGCGCACCCGAGGGCATGTACATGGTCACCAGCGGCACGCACGTCAACAGCGGCTGCTGCTTCGACTACGGCAACAGCGAGACCACCCGCAAAGCCGACGCGGCCGGTGCCATGGACGCGATCTACTTCGGCACCAGCTGCTGGTTCGGCGGCTGCTCCGGCTCCGGACCGTGGGTGCAGGCCGATCTCGAATGGGGCCTGTTCCCGGGCGGCAGCAGCACCTGGAACCCGAACCAGCGGGCGTTCACCAGCAAGTTCGTCACGGCGACGCTGAAGAACAACGGCGTCTCGCGATTCGCGATCAAGGGCAGCAACGCCCAGTCCGGCAGCCTGTACACCCTCTGGGACGGCGCGCTTCCCAGCGGATACAGCCCGATGAAGAAGCAGGGCGCCATCGTGCTGGGCAGCGGCGGAGACTGCTGCAAGCCCGACGGCGGAGCCAACGCCAGCGCCGGCACGTTCTACGAGGGTGCGATGGTCGCGGGCTACCCGTCCGATGCCACCGAGAATGCCGTCCAGGCGAACATCGTCGCCGCGGGCTACCGGTGAACCGGACCGGCCTCCGGCCCTGACCGCACCGGCAGTGCCGCCGCGACACAGCGGCGGCACTGCCGGGCCCAGGACCCCGATGCCCCGACCCGCCCGGAGGCTCGCGGGGTGACGGTCCGCGCGGTTGACCTCCACCGGTCACCGATCATCGGAGTTCCTTGGTGCCATCAAGGCGACGAGCTTGTCCGGGTTGCTGATCAGGTGGATCTCCTGCGCCCGCCCGTCGACGACGTGCAGCACCACCACGACCGCCGGAGTCTGCCCCGAATAGATGACCATCCCAGGGCCGCCGTTGACATCGGTGATCACCACGCTGGGTGCGGCAGGCATCCGCCCGGCGAAGGTGACCAGCGCCCGCGCCACCAGTTCCATGCCGTCGATCGCCTTGCGTGGGGCGGGCGCCAGGCCGCCGCCGTCACAGACCAGCCTGACGTCAGGTGCCAGTACCTGCATCAGGGCTGCCAGGTCGCCGCCGGTGCTGGCCGACATGAACGACTCGGTGACCTTGCGCCGGGTCGCCTGGTCGGTGTCGTAGCGGCGGCGGCGAGTGTTCACGTGTTCGCGAGCGCGCACGGCCGTCTGCCGGACGGCTTCCGGGCTGCGGTCGACGATGCCCGCGATCTCGCTGTAGGAGTAGCCGAACGCCTCGTGCAGCACGAACACCGCACGCTCCAGCGGCGTCAAGGACTCCAGGATCAGGAGCATGGCCAGCGACACCGATTCCGACTTGGCCACGTCCTCGGCGATGTCGGGCGTGGTGAGGATCGGTTCGGGCAGCCACGGCCCGACGTAGGACTCGCGCCGGGCGACCGCGCTGCGCAGCCGGTCGATCGCCAGCCGCGTCGTGATCCGCACCAGGTAGCCCTCGGGGTCGGCGACCCGCTCGGCGTCGACACCGCTCCACCGCAACCACGCGTCCTGAACGACGTCCTCGGCGTCGCTGAAACGACCCAGCACCCGGTAGGCCACGGCCAACAGCAGCGAGCGGTGCTCGGCGAAGGCAGTCTCGTGCCGCATGCGGCCAGCATACGGAGATGGGCACCGCCGTTATGACGAACCCGGCCTATGCGAGACCGTCTGCCGTGGCGGGTGACCGGATCGAGTCTGGCTGACCCGATACAGACGACGTTGCTCGGCGACCGCCGAATGTGAGCCGCGCCATAGGGGATCACACCTCACCGTGGCCGTCTCGTCCGTGGGGCATGAGAAACCAGCAGCAGACCCGAGTCGTCGTCATCGGTGCCGGATACACCGGCATGCTCGCAGCTCTCGGCACGGCCCACCGCGCCAAGGGCCGGGTGCGGGTGACGCTGATCAACCCGTGGGACACCTTCACCGAGCGACTGCGGATGCACCAGATCGCGACCGGACAGAACCTGCCGCAGCACCGCATCGCGGACCTGCTGGCCGGCTCCGGCATCAGCTTCATCCAGGGCTGGGCGAACGGCATCGACACCGCGACCCGCACGGTCACCGTGACCACCGCAGACGACGAGCTCGCCGTCGCCTACGACGTGCTGATCCACGCGATCGGCAGCACCACCGACACGTCGCGCGTTCCCGGCGCGGACGCCTGGGCCCACACCCTCGACAGCCCGCGCAGCGCCCACCGCATGGCCGAACGCCTCCAGGCCGGTGAACTGGAGACCTTCCTGGTGTGTGGAGGCGGTCTCACCGGCGTCGAAGCCGCGGCGGAGATCGCCGAGACGTACCCCGACGTCAAGGTGACACTGCTCAGCCGCGGTGAGCCGGGCGCGATGATGGGCGGCAAGGCCCGCACCTACCTGCATGAAGCGCTCAGCCGGCTCGGCGTGACCGTCCGAGCGGGGGTCGAGATCACCAAGGTGCTGCCCGAGGGTGTGGAGCTTGCCGGAGGCGAGTTCGTACCCGGCGGGGCAGTGCTGTGGACCACGGGGGTCCGCGTGGCGCCGCTTGCCGCGCAGGCCGGCATCGCCGTCGACGAGGCTGGACGGATCATCACCGACGCCGACCTGCGCTCGGTCTCGCACCCGGAGATCTTCGCCGTCGGCGACGCCGCGGCGATCCGGCAGTCCTACGGCGTCATCCACGGCACATGCCAGAGCGGCCTGCCCAGTGCCGCCCACGCCGCCGCCAACATCGCCCGCCGGATACGCGGCCGGGCACTCAAGCCCTTCCGGTTCGGCTACATCCATCAGCCGGTCAGCATCGGCCGCAACGACGCCGTGATCCAGTTCACCCGCATCGACGACACTCCCCGGCGATGGCTGCTCACCGGCCGGGCGGCCCGGCTCTACAAGGAGACCGTCACCAGCAGCCCCATATCCACATTCGGGATGGCCAAGCGGATCGGTGTCCCGGCGCGGATGCTCGGGCGCACCGGCGGACGACGCAACCAATCGCCGGCCGCCTGAGAGGCCCGCATCATGGACCTTCAGTTCACCCTGGCAGCTGGGGATGTGAAGGAATGATCCACGGGTTCCCGCGCCATCCGTCGGCACCGAGCGGGCGAACCATCGCCGGCGGCCGAGGTCGCACGCAGGGTTGCCAGTAGACATGAATGATCGACCCTACGCTGGGTACGACGGGGCAATGGCACGAACGAAGCGGATCACGCTCGCCGTCGGGCACATTGCGTGCGCTGGTGGCCGGGAGCATGCCCGCACGACCAAGGACCGGCCGTGATCGACGACAACCCGGACGTCAGTGGCGTCTACGCGGTGGCCGCTCCGGCAGAGGTCGTGTTCGGCACCCTGACGGACCCGGACCGTACGACGCGGTGGCTGCCCGGCGGCGCGGTGGCCGAGTACGACGGCCCGGAGCTGGTGCGGGTCCGGGCCGGTCACCGGGTGGCGGCGTTCCGGGTGTCCACCGCGGCCGAGGAGCTGCGGATGGAATGGTCTGCCGCGACCGGCGAGGGTCCCCACGGCAGCGTGCGAGTCCAGGACAGCGGCGTCGGCGGCACACCGTGGAGGTTCACCTGTGGGTCCCGGCAGGCGGGTGGGACCTGAACCGGGTCCGCGATCTCGTCGAGGAGGGCGCGATGCACCTGCGGCGCGACGTCGAGGACAACTTCAACGCTGGGTGACGCGCGATCGTCGCGGGGTCACCGCGGGGGCGGTCGGTGGGCCCGGGCGGCGAGGACGCCACGTGGCGAGCAGCGCGAACGCGATCAGTAGCTCGGCGATGTCGCCGCCGTAGTACATCAGCTCCGCTCCTGCCCTCCGATCTGCCACCGGCGCATCGGCCGTCGTGAACGCCCCCGCGTACAGCAGTTGCGAGATCGTGGCGTGTGCGAAGACGGCCACACCGAGCACCACCAGCCGGGCCGGCACCGACGGTCGCCGGGGCGCGGGGTCGGGGCCCGCGATCACCCACGCGAACAGATACCCGGCGAGGAAGAAGTGCACGTGCACGAGGGTGTGCAGCCACGGGCGCGTAGCCGCGGCCTCGTACAGCGGTGTGCAGTACACCGCGACGAGGCCACCGACTGACAAGAACAGCGCCGCGAGCGGGTTGGCCAGCACCGTGGCGGGCAGGCTGTGCAGTGCGGCCGCCACTTTTCTGCGCCCCGCCGGAGGGAGCACCCGCAGCAGCAGCGTGACCGGTGCGCTCAGCACCAGGGCCAGCGGCGCCACCATCCCGATCAGCAGATGCTGGAACATGTGGGCGCTGAACCCGCCCGCCGGATACGGGCCGGTCCCCGGCGTCACCGCCCAGCCCAGCAGCAGCACACCACCAAGGAATGCCCCGATCCGCCGGCGCCTCCACCCGCGCGGGCCGCGGCGGGCGGCTGCTGCCGCTGTCGCATACGCCGCCGCGGCCGCGGCCAGCAGCGCCCATACCCAGACCGGTGCGACACCGTCTTGCCCGGCCTGGTGATCATCGTGGGCGAACATCGCGTCCATCGGCCGGGACGTCGTTCCACTCGACGAGTGTGCCGGAGCGCTGCAACAGCCAGCCGGCAACCACCAGGACGGCGCCCAGGGTCAGGAAGGCCAGATCCCATTCGAGCTGAGCCGGGCCGGCGCGCACGTGGTGGATGCCGAGCAGGTGGTGATCAATCACGCCTTCGACCAGGTTGAACAAGCCCCAGCCGACCAGGATCCAGCCCCACAGCACCCGTGACCTCCACAGCCGGCCCCGGGCGTGGCTCACTCGGGAGTACAACAGCCCCAGCCCGCCAAGCACCGCGAGCCAGGTGAACGTATGGAACAAGCCGTCCCACACGGTGTTCATCTGCAGCCCGTGCACGGTCGAGGCCGGGTAGTACCTCACGCCGATCCGATCGGTGTCCGTGCTGGTCAGCATGTGGTGCCACTGCAACAGTTGATGCAGCAGTATCCCGTCCAAGAATCCACCCAGCCCGACGCCCAGGATGATCCCGGGCAAGGTCAGCAACCGGCGGTCGCTGACGGGGACACGTGATTCCTCGGCTGTCATAAGCCCTCCTGACAAGGCAGACGATGCACCGTCACCCGAGTCGGACGGCAGGTATCCACCGTGCGCCGAGGAGGGCCGCCACTTCAGGGCCGTGAATGCGGCATGAACCGGCCCAAACGCAACCGCGCCGGTGGCCACACGGTGCCGTTCTGGCTGTGCTGAACGTCTACACCCATCGTGGTACATCCCCGTCGTCACGCTGGTGGACGTGCCGGCGAGGCGCTACATCGAGCACTCGCCCGGCACGGATCCTTTGCGTGTTTTGTTCCTCATACCTGACCTGCTCAAACAGTCAGACCGCGAAAGTTGAAGATCACCTCGGTCCTGGCACCTCCGCCGAGACCGACACCCCGCACCACAACGACGCCTTCACCGACATCGCCGCGATCCTCGCCCTACGCGAAGCAGCGGCCCTCGGCCAGGCGCTGCGCGAGCACGTGCCCCCGCACTGGCGCGAGGTCGCCGACCACCTCGTCATCCCCATGATCGAGGGCAGCGACGTGATCGCCAACCGCGATCTTCACACTCGACGGCGCTGAGAGGTGAAGCCGCTCGTCCAGCATCGGCCCGGTCAGGCATCCGCCACTCTGATGAGGCCTCAAGTAGGTGGTCCGAAGACGCGTAGCAGCGTCATGTCTGGGAATACCCGTTATATGAAACTCGTCCGTTTGCCTGGCGTGCACGCCCCGGTGAGTGACACCTGGATGCTCGCCGAGGCGATGGGGCGGGAGGAGTTGGCCGGCGCTCGGGTGGCGGACATCTGCACCGGCACCGGCGCGCTCGCCATCGTCGCAGCTCGCGCAGGAGCGAGATCTGTTACCGCGGTCGACCTGACATGGCGCGCGATCTGCTGCGCAGTGCTGAACGCCCGGCTGCACAACGTGCCGGTGGACGTCCGACGCGGCGACCTGTGGCAACCGCTGCACGGTGAGATGTTTGACCTTATCGTCTCCAATCCACCTTATATTCCCGCTGCCACCGATGAGCTGCCGCACCGGGCGGAGTTGATTCCGCTGGAGGCCGGCCGCGACGGCCGTGCGCTGCTCGACCGGCTGTGCCGGGATGCGGCCGCACATCTCAGACCTGGGGGCTCGATCTTGCTGGTGCACTCGTCCATCTGCGGCACCGACGAGTCGTTGATCCTCTTGCGGCAGACCGGCCTGCGCGCGGAGGTGGTGCTGTCGCGAACCGGGCCGCTGGGGCCGGTAATGAGGCAGCGAGCCGCCATGATGCGTCACCGCGGTCAGCTCGGCGTGGCCGATGTCGAGGACATCGTCGTGGTACGTGGAACGCGTTCACGGTGAGACATCGGCCAGGGGAGTGGGGCCGGGCGCCTGAGGTGAAGCGGACGAGCGCGACGGTCGTGCGTGACAGGCCGGTGCCGTTGCGGATCGGGGTTATGCAGACGTCGCCGGTGGAGTTCTGCGCGGGCGTCTTCACCTCGGGGTTGACCGGCCTGAGTTCCATGGTCGGGACCTGTCACCCGATCGCGTGTGCTGGGTTTAGGTGACGGCCGTCACGGTTATCTCTAGGCATCAGGTGACTGTCGAACCAGCGACCGAAGGTGTGCTACTGGCCATCAGGGATCGCCTACGCGGACAGGCAGTCCAGGCGCACCCACTTGAGCAGGCAGGTGTCCATGCCGCAGCAGACGATCTGCGACCTGCCCTTTGCGCTGATGAGTTCCAGCGCCTGCTCGGTGAGCTCGGTGTAGCCCGTTCTCACTGAATCGACATCTACCCCAAACTCGCCACGGAAGTCGGAGAACGGAGAAGGCGGGCACCACGCGCGAACAAACGCCCCGGTGCCGCACGCGGCAACGGCGGGCGATCAGTCGATGTCAGGCAGTTCCAGCAGGCGGCGTAGCTCGCTCTTTCCGATGGGAGTGATTTTCACGGCTCTGCTGGATCCGACCTTCACCAGCCATTGGTTGTCGAGCAACCGACGACAGACCTCGGCTCCGGCAGTGCCGGCCAGGTGCTGGCGGCGTTCCGTCCAGTCGAGGCATCCGCGTGCCAACGGCCGCCTGCTTTGGCGCAGGTCGACCGGATCCAGCCCAAGCTCGTCGGTCAGCCAGGTCAGCCCCGCCGGGGTGAGGGCGAAGCCGCCGGTCTGGTCCAGCAACCCCGCCGTGGTCATTGCGTCGGTCAGCGCGACGCCGAGCCGTCCGGCGAGGTGGTCGTAGCAGGTGCGGCCGCGTCGCAGGGCGGCGCTGGCGGTCGCTTCCCGCAGCCCTCGGGCCGGGGTCCGGCTGGGAGCGGTGTGGGCAGCCAGGTCTTCGATCAGCTGCGCGACAGCTGAACCGGCGAGCTGGACGTATCGATGGCGACCCTGGCGCCGCTGCACGAGGAGGCCACCGCTGATCAGGCGGTGCAGGTGCTCGGTCGCGGTGGAGGGAGCGACTCCCGCTTGAGCGGCGAGTTCGCCTGCGGTCCAGGCCCGACCGTCCAGCAGCGCAAGGCACATGGCAGCTCGCGTCTGGTCGGCGAGCAGCGCCGCCAGTGAGGCCAGGTCGAAGGCGGGGTTCATGGTCATATTGTGGACCCGGCTTGTTTCGGCCGGCACCGAACCATCACGGCTCTAGCGTGAACCCATGCAGCAGGTCAGCGGCCGTGAAGCCGCACTCGCCGTTCTGAACGATCCCCGCTTCGTGGTGCCGCCGGCACCGCCGGCACCGGACGGGGTGGCATGGCTACGCGCCACCGTCGGCCGCTTCTGCGACGGTCCGGTGCACGCGCGCCGACGCGCTCTGTCGATCGCGATCCTCGACGCGATTCCGCTGGAAGCGCTGCGGACCAGTGCTTCGGTGCACCCGGTGCAAGCCCTGGCGCAGGCCATGGGCATCAACGATCACATCGTCGAGCACGTGCAGGACGTCGCGCAGGCTTATCAGCCCGGCACCGGCGACGACACGCGCGCCGACACGGCGGTCGGCCGGCTGGTCACGATCCTCGATGGCGGATACGACGAACAGACCGCGGCACGCATCGGGGTGCTCGTGCAGGCGTGCGCGCCGACCGCGGCTCTGCTGGACAGGACACGCCAGCGCCCTGTCGAGGACGTGCTGCGTGACGACCCGCCTGTTGCCGCGACCAAACGGCGTGCCCTCGAGTCGACGACGGTCGGCGAGATCAGTGTCCAGACGGGCGAGGTGGTGCAGGTGCAGTTGGCGGGTGACCTGGCGTTCGGAGCCGGGCCGAGGCGCTGTCCCGGCCGTGAGCACGCCTTGGCCCTGGTAGCGGCGAGCCGCGTCAACGGGGGTACGGCATGAGCGACTTCGCCGCCCTGCACGGCGCCGGTGACCCGCTGATCCTGCCGAACGTGTGGGACGTCGCGTCGGCGCGGCAGCTGGCCGGGGCCGGCTTCCCGGCGCTGGGCACGACCAGCCTCGGCGTCGCCGCCGCGAACGGCCTGCCCGATGGGCAAGGTGTCATCTGTGCCGAGACGGTGCGCCTGGTCGCCGCCGTGGCGTCGTTGCCGGTGTGCCTCACCGCCGACATCGAGACCGGCTCGGTCGAGGCTGCGGCGGCGGTGGCCGCGGCCGGGGCTGTCGGCGTCAACATGGAGGACGCCATGGGTTCGGCCACGGCGCACGCCGCGCTGATCCGGGCGGTGAAGCGGCACGTGCCCGGGTTGTTCGTCAACGCGCGAACCGACACCTACTGGCAGCGGCCCGGGGATCTGCAGGAGACGCTGACCAGGGTGCGGCTCTACGCCGATGCCGGCGCTGACGGGGTGTTCGTCCCCGGCCTGGCGGATCCGGCTGACATCGCCGCGGTCGTAGCCGCGGTCGACATCCCGGTCAACGTGCTGTTCCTGCCGGACCGGCACACCGTCGCCGCGCTGACCGACCTCGGCGTACGGCGGATCAGTACCGGCTCGCTGCTGTTCCGTGCCGCGCTGGCAGCCTCGGTGCAGACAGCCAGAGCCGTCAGAGACGGCCTTCCGATCACCGCAGCCCTTCCGTCATACGAACAGGTCAACGTCGCGGACCAGCCGGGCGTACCCACGGGCGGCAGGTGACCGGCGCACCCGGCAGATGTACTGGACGTGCGGCGGTCTTCGCCCCGATGTCGACGACCCCGGCCTGGCCCCGACGACGCGGTGGTCCGCACGACCCGTGCGCTGATCCGCATCTGCGACTGCCACGCCGTCGGTGGTGGCATCGGGCCGCGGGCAGGATCTGAGGCTCGGTCACGAGGCGGTGGGCGTGGCCGCCGACGTCAGGAACTTGCCCATGCTCATGTCATCGACGTAGGAGCCGTCGATCAGGAACTCGTCGACGTACCGGCCTTCGACGGCGTAGCCGTGCTGCTGGTAGAGCTTGATGGCGCCACTGTTGGTGGCGAGGACGCGCAGTCCGACTTTCTTCGCCCCTTGCGACCTGGCATGGCCTTCGGCGGCCGACAGCAGCGCTGAGGCGATGCTCATGCGGCGGGCCTGCTCGGCTACCAGCAGGTTCCACAGGCCGAAGACGTGGGCCCCTTCGGGGAACGGGCTCGTCCGGTGGGTGCTCACGGTCCCGACGATCTGGCCGCCGAGAGCGGCGACCAGGTGGGTTTCGGGCTTCCTTCGTTCGTTGAAGTACTCAGTCGGCTCGTCAGCTGCGGTGGAGGGAAGCCCCGATCCGGCGGTCCAAGCCGTACGGTTGAGTGCGAGCAGAGCGGTGTCGTCCTCGGCTGTGGCGGGTCGCACCAGGGGCAGCCAGTCGATGGTGAGCGTGTCCCTGGTCGCGAACCGCAGCAGGTGGCCGGTCATGGTGTCCTCCACCGCCGCGACGGCGTCCGCCGCGCCGGCTTTGACGATCATGTCGAAGTGGCCGGTGGCCGCCACGAGCAGGCAGCTGCCGACGCTGAACATGACAGACCCGCGTTCTTCGTCGAGGCGAGTGGGCACCTTGCGCCCCATGTGAGAGACCAGTTGCTTGATGTAGCGGTGGGGTCGGTCGGTGACCACGCGTGCGGTCGAGTAGATCATCTGATGCCTTTCCGGCAGTCGAAACTTGGAGACTGACGGGTGCACCGATCAGGCATGGACGGCTGATTCGGTCACCCGGGCAGGGCTGTTCTCCGCCGGCGTCCGGCGGTCGGAGGCTTCACGTAGCGCCGCCTCGACCCGCCGGTTGCTGGTCATGGTCGCCGTGACAGCGGTCATGGCAAGCAGCAGGGCGGCGGCGGTGAAAAGCGGAGTGCGTACGTCGTAAGCGGTGGCCAGCCAGCCGCCGAGGAACGCGCCGAACGGGGCGGCGCACATGGCCAGCATGCGGGAGGTGGAAGCGACCCGGCCCATCAGGTGGGCGGGCACGATCGCCTGCCGGAGAGAGGGCCCGAGCACCATCGTGGCGCCCATGCCCGCCCCGCACACCGCGAGCGCGAAGCCTGCGACGTACGGATTCGGCGCGGCGGCAAGGCCCAGGATGGCGAGACCCTCCGCTGCGGCTGTGCAGGTCAGCGCGGTGCCCGTGCCGAGTCGCCGGCCCAGGAAGGACGCGATGCCCGCGCCGAGCAGACCGCCGGTGGCCTGTGCCGTGAGGAGCAGACCGAAGCCGTAGGTGTCGATGCCGAGACGGTCGTGGGCGAACAGGACGAGGACGGTCTCCACGGCGAGGAAGGCGATGTTCCCGACCGCCGGGCGCAGCGCGAGCCCGAGCAGCAACGTGTCCCGGAAGACGTACGAGGCGCCGGCCCGCGCCTGCCGCAGCAGCGACTCGCGGACCTGCGGCACGGGCCGGGCTACGGCAGGCAGCGACCGTACGAGCAGTGCGGACAGCGCGAACGACACCGCGTCGGCGAGCAGTGGCACGGCCCGCCCGAGGGCGAGCAGGGCACTGCCCGCGGGCGGTCCCGCGAAGCCGGACGCGGCGGTCTGGGCGCCGCGCAGGCGGGAGTTGGCGCGTTCGAGCAGCGCGGGGTCGCGGCCGAGCAGATCCGGCAGATAGGCCGTGGCGGCCGTGTCGAAGAAGAGTCCGCCGAGGCAGAGCAGGAACGCGACGGCCGCGAGCAGTGGAATGCTCAGCACGTCGAGCGCGGCGGCCGCCGCCGGGATCACGAGCAGCGACGCGCGTGCCGCGTCCATGATCCACATGGTGCGCCGGCGGTCCCAGCGGTCCACGAGCGCACCGCCGAGCACCCCGAAGAGCAGCCAGGGCAGCGTGCTCGCGGCCGTGATGACGGCGAGCGCCATCGGATCGCGCGTCAACGTCACCGCGAGCAGCGGCAGCGCGGCATGTGAGACTCCGTCGCCGAGGGAGGAGATCGTCTGCGCCGTCCACAGTCGCCCGAACCCGGTCGGCAGCTTTCGCATGTCTGAGGTCACTTGCCGTCCTTTTGGCCCTGTTCGGGCCGCGCCGGGTGGAACAGCGCGAAGACGAGTGACGCGTCCGGCAGCGACGGATCGGACAGCTGTTGATACTCGTCCGCGAGCGCCTGCAACCGGGCCCCCAGCTCGGCGAACTGCTCCTCGGTCAGCCGCAGGTGCGCCATCCGGACGTGCCGCTCCTGTTCCAGCGGCGCCGCCTCCAGGTCGGCCACCGCATGCCGCATCAGCACATCCGGGGCTCCCTCGCCGGGATGCGGCAGCACGATCGACCGGGCTGCCATCGCGTAGTACCGCTCGGTGACCCCTCTGACCTTGCGGGTTCGCACGACCTTGATCAGGCCTGCCCTTTCGAGCAGCCGTACGTGGTAGCTGGAGCTTCCTTTCGCGAGGCCCAGTCGTTCGGCGATGTGCGTGATCGTCGCGGGCTCGAAGCGGAGCACGGCCATGATCCGGTGACGCGTGAGGTTGGACACGGCGCGTAGCTGCTCGTCATTGGTGACGTGGAACGTCTCAGGAAGATCGTCGACTGGCACGCGGACAATGGTCAACGATTCTTGACCATTGCGCAAGAGGTTTCTGCGATCATTCGGGCGCGACGACGCGAGGGCCAGCCGGCGATCGTGCCGGACAGTGGTGCGTGAGTCCACAGTGGTCGTGGGTGCGGTCCGGCCGCCGGCAGCTCGGCGCCCGTCCGGCGGGCCGGGTCGACGCGGCGACCCGACCCGCCGGCACTTGGCGGGAACGTGTGGTGGTGGGTCAGCCGGCCACGGCGGCGAAGAACCGGCGGATGTCTCCGGCGAGGATCTCGGGTGCCTCGTGCGCGGCGTAGTGCCCGGCCGCGTCGCGTTGCGAGCCGGTGGGGCGGCCGGTGTCGTAGGAGTGCCAGCTGACGATGTTGGCGTGGTCGCGGTCGGCGAACCGGCGGATGGACTGGAAGTCTCCGGTGAACATCGCCAGGCCCAGTGGTGCCGTCGTCGGCGCGGTGGGCTCGGTGGTGTGGTGGGCGTCCTCGTAGTAGAACCGGATCGATGAGGCGGACGTGCCGGTCAGCCAGTAGAGGGCCACGTTGGCGATCACGAACTCGGGGTCGAGTCCTTCGCCGAACAGCTGCCCGTTCCAGGCCAGTAGCCCGACGGGGGAGTCGGCCAGCGCGAAGGCGATCGTCTGCGGCTGCTGGCTGTGCAGGGTGTTGAAGGAGAACATGTTCTCGTAGAACCAGTTCAGCTTGGCCAGCGCCGCGAGGTCGGCGGCGTCGAGTCCTTCGAACTCGGCGGCGTCGCCGGAGGGGAACGAGAAGATCTGCGTGACGTGCACGCCGATGACGTTGTCCGGCGCCGCCTGCCCCAGCAGGGGCGCGATCATCGAGCCGGCGTCGTTGCCGACCGCCCCGTAGCGGTCGTAGCCCAGCCGGCTCATCAGTTCGGCCCAGGCACGTGCGGTCCGGTGCCGGTTCCAGCCGGGCGTGCGCGTCGGGCCGGAGAAGCCAAAGCCGGGCAGCGATGGGATCACCAGGTGGTGCGCCGGTGTCTGCGGTTCTGCCGGGGTCGTCAGAGGCTCGATGAGGTCGAGGTACTCCAGCACGGAGCCGGGCCACCCGTGGGTGAGGATCAGCGGCGTCGCGTCCGGCCGGGGTGAGCGCACGTGCAGGAAGTGGATCTCCTCGCCGTCGATCTCGGTCGTGAACTGGTCGTAAGAGTTCAGCCGCCGCTCGGTGACGCGCCAGTCGTACTCGTCGAGCCAGTAGCGGGCCAGGGCGCGGATCCGGTCGTTGGTCTGGCCGTAGGCGGCGCCGACGCCAGGCAGTTCGTGAGGCCACAGAGCCCGGGTCAGGCGGTCGCGGAGGTCGTCGAGCAGGGGCTGGGCGATGTCGACGCGGAAGGGGCGGAACTCGGACATGGCAGGTCTCCCGATCAGAGCGGAATGCTTCGTTCCGTTTGACCATAGCAGAGCGGAACGATCTGTTCCACTGTTATCGTGTGCGCATGACGTCAGCGATGTCCGGCCTTTCCGGCCGGCGAGGTCAAGCCGCCCGTAACGACGAGGTCATCCTCACCGCTGCCAGGGAGGTCTTCCTGGCCAACCCGTCCGCGCCCATCGCGGCCGTCGCCGAGCGCGCGGGCGTCGGCATAAGCGCGCTCTACCGGCGCTACTCCAGCAAGGAGGAACTGCTGCGCACCCTGTGCCACGACGGCCTGCGCCGCTACATCGCCGAGGCCGAAGCCGCCGCCGCCGAATCCGATGACTGGCGGGCCTTCGCCACGTTCGTCGAGCGGATCGTCGCCGCCGACGTGCACTCGCTGACGGTCCACCTGGCCGGCACCTTCACCCCGACCGAGCAGATGGGCCGCGACGCCGTCCGCGCCAATCAGCTCGCCGAGGCGCTCATGCGGCGAGCTCACCGCTCCGGTCGGCTGCGCAGCGACGTGGTGACCCCCGACCTCATCCTGCTGCTGGAGGGCTGTGCGGCGGTGCGCGTACCCGACTCCGATCGCACCGCCGCGCTACGCCGACGCTACCTGGCGGTCCACCTTGCCGGATGGGCCGCCCAAGACGCCGGGGAGCTGCCTGGTCCGCCCCCGACGGCCGACGAGCTCAACTGGCGATGGCAGCGGCCATGACGCTCCCGCCGACAGCAGCCGCCAGGGCCAATGGCGACACCCCTCAGACAGCTCGGCTGGCGACGAGCCGACCACGACGCGCGAGGTCCTTGCCCGCCACAGCTGCTGGCAACCGCGCCTCTGGTCGCGTCCGAAGCGAATATGGCGTCACCCGACGGACTCCCTTGCCGGGTTCGTGCGTATCCGCCGAGAGGCCGGCGCGGCGGCTGGTCCTTGGGCGGCTCGGAGGAACCGGGTTCCCCAGTCTCGGAGGTGGAGGGCGAATCAGCTGCGCTGCCACTTATGATTGCTCGATGTCGTTCGCAGTGCGGCGGATTCGGCCACTGATGGTGGTATCTGCAGCTGGCTTTACAGGCGCTGCCTTCGCAATCCGCGCCACGATGGACGGGCCCATCGAACAGTACTCAGGCGCCGCCTTGTCCGCGGCCATCGTCTACACGATCGTGATCTTCATCTGGCCGCTGATGTCCCCACTGCTCGCTGGCAGCGCCGCGATCGTCTACTGCTGGCTCATCGAGTTCGCACAGCTCACCCCCATACCCGCAGCACTCTCCGAACGCAGCTCGTTCGCGCGCCTGCTGCTGGGCGCCCAGTTCGACACCATCGATGTTGCCTGGTACCCCGTCGGCGCCGTCCCATTGGCCGCCGCCCATTGGTTCCTTCGGGCCCGTACACGTTCCCAGGCAGACCTGACACCCGTTGAGCCTTAGAGAGCTATTCACTCGATAGACATCGACTAGTCTTTACCCGGGGCGGCCTGTCCGCGAAGATCGGTTGAGTTGTCACAAGCCAGGTGATCTACCCGCGGACGGGTCGTCGTGTCTAATTCCGACAGGTCGCAGGTTGACCAAACGCTCCGGCCGTTAATCGATGTCTATCGAGTGTATAGCTCACTTGGTGGGCGGTGGCGGTCATCGTGGGCCCTTCGTCGTGCGCTCGTGGTGCGACGGTGGTGCGGGCTGCCGGGAAGGTGTCGCGGGTACTGCCGCCAGTCGAATTGTCCGCCATGGTGTGCTTGAGACGTTGCTGGACCCGCAGCTCGCGGTTTTCTGGCGCGTCGGGCGTGGTCAGGCCGGTGCTGCTGGTCTGCGCTGGGCGCATCGCGATCGGTGGCGTCGGCCCCGTGGCCGGGACCTGACGGGATTGCGGGCGGCGGCCGGTGAGGGCAGCCGGGACGTTCCGGTGAGCGCTCTGCCACGGCCGTCGGCGCTCAGGGCCGCTGCTACTGCAACGGACGAGTTGATGATCAGGAATTGGAGGCCGCGTGTGGCGGCCTGGCGGTGGCACGCGTGTACTGCCGCGACTCCGGTGCCGTCGATGAGTGTCACCGCTGACATGTCCAGTGTCAGTGCGGTGGTGGCCTTGGTCCTCATGATCGCGTCAGCGACTTTGGTCAGCAGGTAGACGCTGGAGGCTTCGACCTCGCCGGTGACGACCAGGCGCGGGGTGCCGGCCAGGGTGCGCAGCCGGATGCTCAGAATGTCGGCCTGCCGCCTGAACGTCGAGGTGTTGAGGGTTGTCCGGGGTGCGGGTCTGGCGCTGATGGGGCGGGAGGTGCCATGTCTGTGGTTGCTCCTGCCTGCCCGGTAGCAGTGTGTCGCCGGGGCTGACCGCAAGCCTAGGGCCCGTCCCGGCCCGCCGCAACGGTTTAACGCCGCTGCCAGGGGCCGGGCAGATTCGTACCGGCCGTGCCGGACGCAGCGGTTTCCGGGGTACTGCGGGCGTCGAGGCCTTCGCCGATCCAGCGGTGGTCGGACCGATCCCGGTCGGTGGAAGGCTCGCTGGTCGGGACGCGGACAGCGCCGGAGGGCGTCGCTGGTCCGGGGGTGCGCTAGGGGGTGGCGGGCTCGGATGCTGTGGCGAGTCCGCGGGTGAGGAGTTGGCAGGTGCCGGTGAGGTCCAGGACTCGGCGCACCGGATGCTGGGGGCGGATGACCCGGAAGGCCGCACCGGCCCGCAGGACCGCGGCCCGGCCGCGCAGTAGTGCGTCCAAGCCTGCCATGGCGAGCGACGAGACCTGTACGAGGTCGACGACAAGCTGCGTGACCTGGTGTGTGTCGAGGGCCGCGGTGATGGCAGCGGTGAGGTCGGCACCGTCATCGATGTCCCCGACGACACCGAGAATGGCGACGCCGCTCTCGTCGACGTCCGTCGTGATCTGGAGTGTCACCCGAACCGCCCTCCCGCGCCTGTCACGGATGCATAGGCTACGAGCGGCAGCACAAAAAATCTAGCCTGGCCGCACTAGACATACTCTCCGGCCTTGGCTAACGTTCCTCTTGCTATCAACAGAGTCACGTGAGACGCGCACGACGGCCCGTCCTGAGGCGCCGGACGGAGGCGGAACCAGCGCCACACACCACGCACGGCAATACCCAGGATCCGCCGAAGCTCCAGCGCAACCGGTGGGACGAAGCAGGTTCAGGTCTCCGCCTGAGTGCGGCAGATGTGCCCGCGGAACCCGTGGCTTGAGAACGGCGAGGGCGGATCGAGAAGCAAGCGGCAGAGAACGCAGAGGAAAGGGAGGGCCGTAACACCACTGGATCGCCCGCGATCGACCTGAATCCCCGGTCGGGCGGATACCGCAGCACCGCGTCGTGTCAGAGGTGGTCTTCGGTCACGCTTACGCGATCCCCGCACCCTGAGAGCCGCTGGTCGGCTGGTGCGTGACGACAAGCCGACGCGGTTGGTCGGCGGATGGTGTTCGACCGCAGCCCTGGGCCCCGGCGCTTCCGCGCCGGGGCCCTCGTCATGGAGGTGAGAATGGGCCAAAACCCAGACGACAGGTTGGCAGACGAGCACTACCCCGCCTACACGATGGGCCGTGCCGCCGAGATGCTCGGCACGACGCGCGGTTTCCTGCGCAGCCTCGACCAGGTGCTGATCAACCCGCAACGCTCTGCCGCCGGACACCGGCGCTACACCCGCCACGAACTGCGCCTGGCTGCCCGCGCCCGCGCCCTGGTCGACCAGGGCATCGGCTTGGAAGCGGCATGCCGCATCATCGCCCTACAAGACCAACTCCAGGAAGCCCGCCGCCTCACGCAGCACGCCTGATCCGATTGCTCAGGGCTGCCTGATCTCGGCGCAATGCCTTGCCGCGGTCCGCCTGACCCTCGGGCCGCTGGACGGAGGTGGGCATATTGCCGGGCCAGTGGACGCCGGCGCCGTATTCCAGCGCTGGCCGTGCTGCTCGATCTCCACACGAAGTCGCTCGAGTTGCGCGATCGTGGCCTGTAGTGCCGCGATCTCCCGTGCGGCGCGGGTGGTCAGTTCCTTGAAGCGATCGAGGACGCCGTCGACGTCTCGGCCGTCTCGGGGCCGCTCGTCAACTGGCAGGATCACGATCGCCGCATCGGCGACGCCGCAGTGCTGCCCGCTGCGGACGGGCGTCAAACCACGCCTGATTGCGCTCGTTCGCGGCCAGGTCTGCCCCGACGCCGTCGACCCGCGCAGCAGGCAGGCTTTCTTCGACATCCCGGCTCTTGCTCGGACCGACAGGCCTCGTGCGCCGGAACTGCGGATCACGTCCACGGGTCAGCATCGCGGCACCGGCCCCTCGATCATCTGGCCTCAGTTGGTGAAGCTCGCTGACGACGTGGCCCGAGGCGCCAGCGGAACACAGAACCGAGAGCGTGGCGCACCAGTGGCACCGACCTTCACGGAAGGCCGCCAGAAAATATGTGGCGGCCGTAGTAGACATCCGCAGGATCGTTCGTTAGAGTTCCTGGAGTCAACGAAGGAACATAAAGACGCCGACGAAACATTGCCCGCCCATGCGGGTACTGGACCAACGCGGAGCTGGCGCCGAGCACGTCACGGCACCGCCCGAGCAGTACCGAACAGCAGTACCGGGTCGCGGTTGGGCCCGGGCCTAGCCGGTGAGGCCAGCTTTTGGTCAGGGTTTCACCGGGGCAGGAAGGCCGTACGTGCGTGGGGCCACGAAGTCGAGTGGGGCTCCGGCACCGGCGGAAGTAGGGAAGTGGCAGTACGGGTACCGCCCGGGTAGTGCCACGGGGTGTCAGCAGGCGAGGCCAGGAAACAGTTTGGGGCTTCGCCCGGGTTCGAAGTCCGCCGTACGTGGTGGGGCCATGAAGTCGCGTGGGGCTCCAGCGCCGGCGGGTGGCACGACGGCAAGGTAAGTGGGAAGCAGAGGAAAGGGAGGGCAGGTACACCGTTGGATCGCCCGTTGCAGGCTGTTGTTCGAGTCTGCCGGTCGCCGCTGTTTCCATCCGTACGAAAGGTGGTCTCGGTCACGCTTACGCGATCCTCGCGCCTGGCGCCGTTCATGGCAGCCGGTGCGGATACGACAAACCGGCGCTGTTAGCCGGTGATGGTGTTCTACCCGTAACCCTGGGCCCCGGCGCTTTCGCGCCGGGGCCCTCGTCATGAAGGTGTGAATGAGTCAAAACCCGCAGGACATGTTCGGCGAGGACGACTACCCCGCCTACACGATGGGCCGGGCCGCGGAGATGCTCGGCGCCGTGTCCGCGGGCCATCGCGCCGACCGTACCGTCACCGCGTAGCGGATCATCATCGGCGTGGTAGGGAGCGGATGGCGTCGCCCCTGCGGACACCGCCACGGCCAACACGACGATTCCCCAGGAGAGCACTACCCGGCCGACCCTGGCGACCCGACACGGCCGGCGTGCACGACAGCGCTCAAAGCCCACCAGGAAGAGTCGATCACTGTAGACAGGTTGGGTGGTTACCCCTCCAGTTCCGGATCGGCCACCAGCATCGCACGTGATGCCGACGGTCCAAAGAGACCAACGCTGCGGGATGAGCACAGCTGGGCACATTCATGCACACCAGAGTTCACCCAGCGAGAGCAGTTGTCCTCCCTGCTGACCACCGGCGACCCGGCCGCCTGAGCGCGACCTCGTCACGCAGCGGGCGAGGGGTGACCGGGCAGTCGATGTATTGCTATCTTTTACCGGCCCGCGCCCCGGTCGAGCCTTCCGGCGCGCCGCCAGAGCGCGGCGACGACCCCTGGGGAGGGCTCATGCGCCGAAGGCGCCACACCACCGGTCTGGCACTGGCGGGAATCCTGATCGGACTGCTCACCGCACCCGGTGTGAGGCCTGCGGCGGCTGCCGCGGCGCCGCCCGCGGGCGGCATGACCGGTGCGCAGCTGACGCAACTGTTCGCCGGCTACGGCAACACCAGCGGCCGGTGGAGCGGCGCCGACAGCACCGCGTCGGTGCTGCTGCCCGACGGGCGGGTGGCGTGGTTGTTCTCCGACACGATGATCGGCACGGTCAACGCCGACTTCAGCCGACCCCGGTCGAGCCCGATGATCAACAATTCGCTGGTGGTGCAGGACGGCGCGGCGCTGACCTCGACCGTGCACGGCGGCTCGGCCGCCGCCCCGCAGTCGCTGATCCCGTCGGCGGTCAGCGGCGAGTGGTACTGGATCGCCGACGCCACGGTCGAGGCCGGCACAATGAAGGTGCTGGTCAACCGCTATCGCAAGACCGGTGACGGCGGCCTGGACTTCGCACTGACGGGCACCGCGCTGGCGAGCATGGCCCTGCCGGGCCTGACCGTCAGCAGCGTCACCGAGCTGCCGCTGGGCGACACCGTCGCGTGGGGTGCAGCGCTGCTGGAGGACGGCGGCTACACCTACATCTACGGTTCCGAGTACGTCGCCGCCGACGCGATGCGTTTCGCCCGCCTGGCCAGGGTGCCCGCGGGCGGGCTGAGCGGAGCGTGGCAGTACTGGACCGGCAGCGGCTGGTCGGCCTCGGCTACGGCCTCGGCACGGCTTCCCCTGTCGGGGGTCGGCACCGCGTTCGGGGTGCAGAAGATCGGCTCGCAGTACGTCGTGGTGACGATGGAGAGCAACACCCCGTTCGCCGCGCACGCGGTGGCGTACACGGCCGGCAGCCCGACCGGCCCGTTCTCCGACCCGGTCGAGCTGTTCACCGCACCGGAGCCGGCCCAGCGGGAGGGCGTGATCGTGTACGACGCGCGCGTGCACCCGCACCTGGCGCCCAACGGCAAACTGCTGGTGTCGTACAACGTGCACAGCCTGGTCAGCGAGGACCTCTATGCCGACGCGCGGATCTACCGGCCGCGGTTCGTGGACGTGACCTGGCCGGTGCCGGCACCGGACCCGGCCGCGGTGCCGGCCGCGCCGGCGGGCCTGACCGCGGCCGGCGACCCGACGGGCGCGGTGAGCCTGACCTGGCCGGCGGTGTCCGGCAGCGGCGTGACCTACACCGTCTACCAGCGTGATGTCACCGCGGGGCAGACCCACTTCGCTCGGGTCGCATCGCCGACAGGCGCGAACCAGACGCTGGGCGGGTTCCGAACCGGGCACACGTACGAGTTCCGGGTCACCGCCCGCAACGCCGCAGGCGAGGGCCTGCCGTCGGTGGTGCGCAGCGTCGCGGTGACCATCGCCGCCCCGCCGGCCCCGAGCGGGCTGACCGCCGTCGCGGGCAGCGACGGCACCATCGCGCTGAACTGGGGCGCAGTGCCGTACGCGTGGCGCTACGACGTGGTCCGCCGGGACGTGACCGCAGGTGAGACGGCGTTCAGCGCAGTCAACGACGCCAACCCTGGCGACACCACGCTGAGCGTCACCTGGCTGGCACACAACCACGAGTACGAGTTCGCCGTCACGGCCAGCCACGGCGGCGGCACCTCGCCGCAGTCGGCGGCGGTGCGTGCCACCGCCCGCTACGCGCTGCCGCCGACGCCCACCGGACTGACCGCCGTCGCGCAGGGCAACGGCACGATCCGGCTGACCTGGTCCGGCCCGGCCAGCAACGTGTACTACCTGATGTTCCAGCGTGACGTGACCGCGGGGGAGACGACGTTCACGCAGCTGCCACTGCCGCTGTCGTGCTGCGAGCTGGCCGCCGGATACCTCGCCCACGGCCACGAGTACGAGTTCAAGGTCGTGGCCAGCAACTCCGGCGGGGAGTCGGCGGCGTCGAACCTGGCCAGGGCCGTGTCGTCGTATCCGCTGCCGGCCGCGCCAGGCACCCTGTCCGCTGTGGCGGGCAACGGCCAGGTGCAACTGACCTGGGGTGCCAGCAGCAGCCCGGATACGTGGTACTGGGTGTATCAGCGGGACGTGACGGCGGGGGAGCCCGCGTTCACGCGGCTGCCCATCCCGATCTCGACCTGCTGCACGATGACGGCGGGTTACCTGGCCAACGGGCACGTGTACGAGTTCAAGGTGACCTCGACGAACCAGGCGGGGGAGTCTGCGGCGTCGAACACGGTGACGGCGACGCCGCGGCGGCCGCTGCCCGGTCAGGTGACCGGCCTGACGGTGACGTCGCTGAGCAGCGGCGAGCTGCGGCTGAACTGGACCGCGCCGGACACCGACCTGTACTACTGGGTGTACCAGCGCGACGTGACGGCGGGGGAGACGGCGTTCACGAAGCTGTCGCTGCCGGTCGGCACGTGCTGCACGTTCGCGGCCGGGTTGCTGACGCACGGGCACGTGTACGAGTTCAAGGTGGCGGGCACCAACCAGACCGGCGACGGCCCTGCGTCGGCGGCGGTGCGGGGCACGTCGAACTACGCCAAGCCGCCGGCCCCGGCGAACCTGCGGGCGACCGCCGCCGGTGACGGCAGCATCGACCTGGACTGGGACGCCACCGCCGGCAACGTCCTGTACTGGATCTACTCGCGCGACGTCACGGGCGGTCAGTCGTTCACGAAGTCGGCGTATCCGACCGCCCGGACGTCGGCCAGTCTGGGCTGGCTGGTGCACGGGCACGTGTACGAGTTCAAGGTGACCGCGGAGAACCAGGGCGGTGAGGGTCCGGCGACGGCGGCGGTGCGCGCGACGGCGACCGGCGGCCTGCCGCAGGCGCCCAGCGGCCTGACCGCGACCGCGGGCGACGGGCAGGTGACGTTGCGCTGGACGGCCAGCGGCACCGCGAACGTGTACTACTGGATCGAGCAGCGTGTGGCGGGCGGCACCTGGCAGCGGCTGCAGTATCCGCTGAGCACCTGCTGCGTGTTCACCGCGACGCTGCTGGCCAACGGCACGACGTACGAGTTCCGGGTGCGGGCCAACAACGTGCACGGTGACTCGGCGGCCTCGAACGTGGCCAGCGCGCGGCCGCTGCCGCCGCTGCCGCAGCCCCCGACGGGGCTGATCGCGATCGTGGGCGACGGGCAGATCACGCTGCGCTGGACGGCCAGCCCGACCCCGAACGTGTACTACTGGGTCGAGCAGCGCCCGGCGGGCGGGACGTGGCAGCGGCTGCCGCTGCCGGTCACCACGTGCTGCCAGTTCACGGCCGGGCTGCTCAGCAACGGCACCTACTACGAGTTCCGGCTGCGGGCGACGAACCTGGCCGGGGACTCGGCCGCGTCGGTCGCGGCCGGGGCCAGGCCGATGCCGCCGCTGCCGCAGGCGCCCAGCGGGCTGTCGGTGAGCGCGCAGGGCGACACGGCGGCGAGGCTGACCTGGACGGCGAGCTCCACCGGCAGCGTCTACTACTGGATCTTCTACCGCATCGCCGGGCAGAGCGCCTGGACGAAGGCCCAGTACCCGCTGAGCACGTGCTGCGCGTTCACGATGAGCATGCTGAACCCGGGCAAGCGCTACGAGTTCCATCTCAAGGCCGAGAACCTGACCGGGATGTCGGGGGCGTCCAACACCGCCGCGGTGACCCTGACCATCACCGCGCCCGGACGCCCGAACGGGGTGAAGGCGGTGCCCCGAACCGACTCGTCCGACGTGGACGTGTCATGGAACGCGGTCGCCAACGCCACCGGGTACACCGTGGAGGCGCAGGTCTGCAAGACGTCGACGTGGTACCGGGTCGGGTTCATGCTCACGGGTACGACGCACCGGGTCGGCGGCGCCGCGGGCTGCTACACCTACCGGGTGGTCGCCGACCGGTTCGGCGTCTACGGCCCCGACTCGACCGAAACCGTCCTGGCGTTCGGCACGGTCGACGACTACCCGTGGAAGGGCGGCTGGTCGCCGATCGACCGGTACGGGTTCTGGCGCAAGCAGTGCACGTCGTTCGTGGCCTCGCGAGTGTGGCGGCACTACCCGAACCCGGACCCGCCGGGCTTCGTGGTCAGCAACTACTGGCACGCGAAGAACTGGGACGAGGCGGCGCCCAAGCACGGCGGAGCGGTCTGGACGACGCCCGTGGTGGGCTCCATCGCCCAGCACAGCCGGGGAGACTACGGGCACGTGGCATGGGTCGCCGGCATCGACGGCGCATACGTGATCATCGAGGAGTACAACGGCGTCAACTCCGAGGCGTACTCGCGGCGGCGGGTGCTCGCGTCGTCCTTCGACACGTACCTGACGGTCATGTGAGTTGCCCGTTGCCGGGGCGTTTTCTGGACGTGTCCGTCGAGAAAGCGCCCCGGCAACGGGGTGAACCGCGGGCAGTGCCGCGGTCACATGCGCACGGCCGCGAGCGGCACGCCGCCGACGCGGACGTTCGAGCACGGCGACCATGCCCACCTCTGGCGGGACCAGACCGGCCAACGCCGTCCTTCATCGAACCGGTCCCCGCGCGGCGTCAACTTTTGGCGGGGCCGCATCGTTCTAGCAAGGTGACAACGACTGATTCACACGTATGTGCCTCCGCGCGCCGCCGCCCCGCCGCGGCTGGAATTCTCGCTGTACTCGCGATGCTGGGCTCCTTGCTCATCCAGACGCCGGCCGTGGCCGACCTACCGGCCCCGGCCAAGATCATGGTGGTGGGGTCGTCGACGACCCAGGGCAGTGCCGGGGACTACACCTGGCGCTACCGTTTCTGGAAGCACCTGACCGCCAACAACGTCAGTGTCGACTTCGTCGGACCGAGCAACAAGGTGTTCGACAACATCCGCTCGGCGGGCAGCACCTTCGTCTTCAGCGACGCCTACGCCGATCCGGCCTTCGACCGCGACCACTTCGCCCGCTGGGGCGGATTCGTGGGCACGTTCTCCGGCTACCCGACCGGGGCAAAAGACACCATCGCCGCGCAGGTGAGCGCCTACCAGCCTGACTTCGTCGTGGTGATGCTCGGCCTCAACGATCTGACCTGGTTCAGCACCCGGACCCCGGCCGCCGTCGCGGCGGACATGCAGGCCCTGGTCGCCAACGCCAGGGCGGCCAAGCCGAACGTGCGGCTGGTGCTGGCGGCGATCCAGCCGACGAAGTGGGCCGCGGGCAACGCCGTCAACGCCGCCCGCGTCGCCGAGTACAACCAGCGCCTGAGTGACCTGGCGGCCGCGTCGTCGACCCCGACGTCGCCGATCGCCTACGTCCCGCAGGCAGCCGGCTACCAGCCGGACTTCAACGTGACGCCGCACGACAGCCACGACGGCACGCACCCCAACGCCCAGGGCGAGATCCGGATCGCCGACGCGGTCGCCGACGTATTCTCCGCCACGTTCGGGATCGGCCCCGCCTACCCGCTCAGCCTTTCCGGCGTGCCAACCGGACCGGTGCTGCCGTTCCAGCTCACCTGCACGGCGGGGCAGAACATGGCCCGGCTGCAGTGGACCGAGTCACCGGGTGCGACCGGCTACTGGTTCCAGCGCCGCCTCGCCGGCGGCACCTGGGACGCGCAGGTCTACCAGCTCACGTTCCTCACCGACAACCCACTCACCAACCTCTACCTCACCGCCGGCCAGACCTACGAATACCGGCTGCAGGCGGCGAAATGGTACGACAAGGGCGTGTTCTCGAACGTCTGCTCGGTGACGCCGTACGCCTGACGGAGCCGTGTGCGTCCAGGACTGCAGGTCGCCCACAGCCCTGGACCTGCCGCGCGCGTCCCTCCACATGAGAATCGATCGCGACGTCCGAACTCTTGCCTCGCAGTCTTCAACGGAGGTGTCCTTCAGGGCGGTGATCAGCTGGTTGGCGCCGCCAGTCTCAGCCCTGATGGACCCACATGGATCAACAAGCCCCTCGGACTCCGCTCCCAGCTGTTGACATCAGCGCAGGTCTCTGGCACAGTCCGGGCCGGTTAACAGTCCCCGGGGGAGGCTGCGGTGCCGTTCCGGTCCGTGCCGGCCGAGTGCGCCCTCGCGGCAGCTTTGGCCGAGATCAACCGGCTCGGCCTCACGGCGCGGGCGGCGGTCCTCGGCCCGGCCGCATCGCCGACCATGCGCGTCACGCTGTTCCAGGACGGAGCACGGGTCGCCGTCGGCGCGGGAAAAGGCGCGGGCCCCCAAGGCGCGGCGAGCGCGCACTTCGAGGCCCTGGAGCGCTACCTCATGTCAGCCCGGGACAACCGCCGATGGACCGTGGACGC